>JAYVXM010000188.1:0-6828 GCA_043785205.1 Bdellovibrionales bacterium | reverse complement strand
TCGGATCCGTTCTCGAGTTCGACGGAAACCGGAAGGTCGGTTCCGGAAAGCTCGAGATCACGAAACTCGTTCCGAATCAGCGCGTCGACATAACCCTGACGATGACGAGTCCGTTTCACGCGGAAAACCACGTGATCTATACGCTCGCTCCCGAGGGATCGGGAACGCGGTTTACCTGGGTGATGGAGGGGGACGGCGGATTCATGGGTAAACTGATGTCCACGCTCATGAACTGCGAAAAAATGATCGCGGGTGACTTCGAGAAGGGCATCGCGAATCTAAAGGCACTTATGGAATCCAAGAGCACCTGAACGCGATCCAACCCTACCTTAGTTCGCAGGCACGAGCGTAATCGCCCACGGGCCCGATCCCGTCGCGACCGGGGTTCCGACCGGATTCAAGTCGCCCGTGCCGGAATCGATGGTTAAAGTCGAAAGCGTTCGCAACTGGTGATTTACGACGTAAAGAAATTTTCCGGAAGGATCGATGACCATCGACTGGGGCTCGCTGCCGACGGGCCAATTCCAACGTTTCGAAAACGTGATCATCCCCGTAGGTCCGATCGCGTAGAGGAATACCGTATCGGTCGCGGAATGCGACAGGTAAAAGTAGCGACCGAGCGGATCGATGGCAAACGCCACGGTCCCGACTCCGTTCGGCGTAGGAATCGATCCGAGCGGCGAGGCGAATCCCGTGGTCGAATCGAATGAATAGGCCGTCACGGAGTGATCGGTTTCGTTACTGACATAGAAATTCGTGCCCGCCCGGTTGAATTCGAGCCGGGTCGGCGAGTTTCCGGAGGCATAGCCCGTTCCATTCTCGAGGAGGCCCGTCGTCGAATTGATCGAATAGACGTAAATGGAGTTACTCGTGCTCGAGGTCGCCAGCAGGTATTTTCCGCTGGGGTCGACCGCGAGGTCATGGGGATGACTCACGCTCGTCGCCGTCAGCGCCGTCAGGGCTCCGGTCTGCGGGTTGATCGAAAAAGGAGTGATCGAGTTATGATCGTAGTCGGGAAGGTAAAGCAGTTTACCGCCCGGATGAAAGGCCATGTTCAGGGCGGACGGTACTCCCGTCGGCGATTGGACGGGAAGGAGCGCGCCGGTTCCCCGATTGATCGAGAACGCGGACATCGTCGTGCCGTTATAATCACCGACGTAAAGAAAACGGGAATGGGGATCCGCGCCGATCGTATACTGCGGGCTCACGGTCGAAGTCGTACCGAGGGAGGAGGGGACACCCTCGGCGTCGTTCGCGGAGTAAAGGGAGACGTTCGACGAGCCGTCATTCGTTACATAGATGAAGTAGGCACGCGTTTGTTGCGGAAGCACTTGAGAGGGCGAATCGCCCGATCCGCAGGCGACCAGCGAGAGCGAAAGAACCATTCCGGCGAAAACCCGTGGCACGCGATTCATGAAATCACCTCCGTCTCGACGGTTACCCCATACCGCGAGGCGCCGGAGTTAGGTGTAGCTAGAGCAAAGCGATGATGGATCGGGACGCGCTATAGGCCGTCGGGAGGGTCTTCGGGGCTCGTACTTCCCTTTATTTCCCGCGCAAAAGGTAGCCCTTAACGAGCTTCTGCATCTCACGCTTGAACCCCGGCTCTTTCATGCGCGAGGGACGCTGCATGCTCGTCGCGAGGATGATTCCGCGTAACGCGTGGAAAAGAAGGTAAATGGACCAGTCCGGATCGATCGTTACGTCCGCCCCCCGGAGCGGTTCGAGAATCTTCGCGATCTTTTCGATGACCTTTTCGTCCAGCCGCTTACTGAGCTCGAAGTCGCCGTTCCGGGTCATGTAACCCGTGAGGGCCCGCTCGAACTTCAGATTTTTCGTTTTCATATCGACGAGAAATTCGACCACGCGGTCGATCAGGATTTCGGGAGGCGCCCGGCTCTCCACCAGGACCGCGAGGTTTATCTCGATCCCTTTCATCTTCTGGTCGATCAGGCGATGGGTGAGTGCGCTCAGGATCGCATCCTTGCCCGGGAAGTATTGGTAGAGGGATCCGATACTTACGCCGGCTCGTTCGGCGATTCGATTCGTGTTCAGAGTCTCCGGATCGTCCTCCGACAAAATGCGAGTCGCCGCGGCTAAAATGACGTCGACGGTGGCCTGAGAACGGGCCTGGACAGCGGTTTTTCTCGGTTTTTGGAACTTTTTCAAGGGAACGCCTCCGGTGGAGCGAACGCGAGTAGTGAATGTGAGCAATAGCTCATATTATAGGGGGAGAGGCGAATATGAAACTCCTTTTGAAAATTCGAATCTTCCTCGCGTTCTTCTCGCTGGTGAAAGATCCCCGGAACACCGACCGGATCTTCGTGATCGGGGAGACGATGCGGAAGGGCCGACGCGATGTGATCGAGAAGGCCTTCGCCCGCTTTCTCACGGATCCGGAATTTCGCGCGCTCTACGATTCGCGCACGGATATCCGTCTGGACCTCATCACGCTCCGCCAGTGCCCGCCGGGGAGCTTCGGCCGGGCGACCGCCGAATTCCTCGACGCGAATGGTTTCGAAGCGAACTCTTTTCCCGTCGCGGGATTCGACGAACCGATCGCGTTCATGGTCACGCGTCTTCGCCAGTGCCACGACCTCTGGCACGTCCTTACGGGTTACCCGACCGATATTCCGAGCGAACTCGGTCTTCAGGGATTCACTTACGCCCAAGTCGGCGCCCTCATTTCCCCGATGATCATCGCGGGGGGAATCCTCCATCTCCTCACCCGAAGCGCCGGCGACGTTCCCCGGGCGTTCGAGCAAATCGTCGACGGCTACCGCCGCGGTCAAAAATGTCGTGCGCTCGTCACGTGCCGGCTCGAGGCCGAGTGGAACACCGATCTCGGTGAGCTTCGCCGGAAATACGGGCTTCCGTCGGCGAGCGCGGTCGGTCAGGTCGCTTAGATCGGGAGTAAATTTCAGGGCGATTTCGGAAGTGCGGCCACGACGAAGTGGACCGTTCCTCCGGACGGAGTTAAGCTCGGGGTATGGTCGATGCGGCGCGGAAAATCGGTTTTCAAATCGGCATTCTTTCGGCGCTCCTGTGGTGGGCACCTCCCGCTTTCTCGAGTGAGGAAACGACGAAGGAGATTCCCTTAGACACGCTCGCCCTCCGGGCGCCCCCGCTCATCCTCCGTTCGGGCGACGGCGCGACGAAGTCGCTCGCCGATTTCCACGGCAAGCCGCTTCTTCTCCATTTCTGGGCGAGCTGGTGCGCGCCCTGCCAGAAGGAACTTCCCGTTTTAGCCGATCTCGTAAAGGTAAAAGGAGGCGGCGAGATCCAGTTTCTTCCCGTCTCGATCGACGCGCTCGAAACCCAACCGAAGGCGCGCGCGCTCCTGGCCTCGCTCGCGCCCCGTCTTCCGTTTTGGTCGGTCGGCGACGCGCCCGATAAGTCCGAGGGAAAATCGCTCTGGGCCTGGGGACTCCCGCTCACTTATTTCGTGAGCCCGGACGGGATTCTCGTTGCGCGCGCGATGGGCCCCCGGGATTGGGCCGCGATGTCCGCGGACTCCTTCCGGTCGCGATTCAATAAAGGTAAGTGAGCGAAAGATCGATTTTATAATTTTCCGCGGGATCCGCGTCGAACGCCGGATCGAAATTCATCTTTCGAAAGAAGGCCTTCGAAAACCCGAGATTCACCATCGTCGAGGCGTTCAGAACCGAATAAAGTCCGAGGTCGGCGAAAAGGACCGTCCCGCCGGTCGACGGATTCACGAGGTTCCGATCGTAAACGCCGCTGCCCGAATCCGTCGCGCCGGTTTCGCGACCGGTGGTTTCTCCCGAAACGCCGACGAACGGCATGAAGCTCGCGCCGGCTTCTGTCTTCGCCGCGCGTTGGTAGGCCTTCATGCTGTAGTTCATCATGTTTCCGTATCGATGATCCCGACCGTCCCATTTTCCGCGCGTGGACACGCGGTATACTCCGTCAAGGGTCAGCTGGAAACCCGCCGCGGTCGCGTACGAACCGGAAAAGCCGAGATCGAAATCCCAGGAGCCGGTGCCAGGAAGGGCGTGGCGATCCGCCGCGTTTCCGTTCGCGTCGTGGTTACTCGTCGAGCCGGTCGGAAATTTCAGCCCGCCGAGGAGTCCGCCGATGAACGTCGATTCGAGCGAATGCGATTTGAAGAGCGTATAACGGGCGGTCGCGGTGAGGTCGCCGATTCCGTTCGTGAGCGTTCCCGGATGAAGTCCGGTCGGTTCGTCGAAGTCGATGTTCGTTTTCGACACGTAGGGAACGGTCACGAGGAGCGTGAGCATTTCGGAAATCGGGTAGAATCCCGTCGCGGAGTATACGACCCAGTTTTCCTGTTTCCCGTGGCCGTCGACCCGTCGGGATCCGTCGTAGACCTGATCGAGTTCCATCGAATTAATCCCGAGGGTGATCCCTTTTCCCGTCGCGGTAAGGTACGGGCTCACGCCCTGACCGAGCATGCAGAAGTCGCACGCCCGGGAGGCCGAAGGGATCAGGGTCGAGAACGAGAGGAGGCCGGCGAGGAGATGCAGTTTCTTCAAGGAAGACTCCGGAAAAGGAATGGACGTACGGTTTTGGCTAAGGGCTCGGCGTCGCTTTCGCGCGCGCGATCCAAGCGTGTACTTGGGTTTCTAGCGCGCTCAACGAAACGGTTCCATCCCCGATCACCGCGGCATGAAAATCCTTGATCCGGAAGCGGGGGCCGAGCTCTTTTTCCGCGAGACGGCGAAGCTCGAGGATCTTCAGCTGGCCAATTTTATAGCCGAGCGCCTGGCCCGGCCAAACCGAGTACCGGTTCGCTTCGATCCCGATGTCCTTTTCGCTCGTCGCGAGATGGGCCTTCATGAAGGCGACCGTCTTTTCGCGCGACCAGCCGAGGGCGTGGATCCCGGTATCGACGACGAGCCGAACCGCCCGGAGCATTTCGTCGTTCAGGTGCCCGAGGCGCTGCATCGGATCTTCGTACATGCCCATCTCGTTCCCAAGGTATTCGGCGTAGAGCGCCCAGCCTTCGGCGAAGGCGACCGAAAAGAAAAGTTTCCGGCGGTATTCGGAAAGCCGGTCCTTCATTTCGAATTGGAGCGCGAGTTGAAAGTGGTGTCCCGGAATACTTTCGTGGAGGGAGAGGGTCGTGACTTCGTAGATCGGAACGATGTGGAGGTTTTTCGTATTCACGACGAATCGCCCGTACGGGATATTCTCGGTCGGATCGCGGTAACTCGCGCCCGCGTCCTCGGGATTACTCGACTCGACGATCTTATAGTCGGCCTTCGGAATCAGCGAGAAGAAGTCCGGTATTTTCGCCGCGACCTTCGCCTTCACCTTCTCGAATTCGGCGAACATCTCGTGCGAGGATTTGAAGAAGAACCGAGGATCGTGGGTGAGGGAGTCTTGGAACGCGCGGAGGGATCCCTTATACCCGAGCTCCCGTTTGACGATCTCCATTTCCTTCGAAATGCGCGCGACTTCGTCGAGTCCGGTCTGATGGATCGCGGCCGGATTGAGCTTCAAATTCGTCGCCTGTTCGATCGCGTACGCGTACCATTCCTTCCCATGCGGAAGCTCTCCGATGCCGAAGCTCTTTCGGCAGTGTGGGGTGTATTCGACGCGAAAGAAGTGATCGAGTTTCTGGAAGCCGGGAACGATCCGGTCCTTGATCATCGCCCGAAACTCGCCCGCGATCCGCGTCCGGTCGGATTCCGGGAAGGTCTTCGGCATCGCGGCGACCGGGCGATAGAAAGGATTCTTCTCGACGTCGGGTTCGAGGCCGTCCCGGTAGGAGTTCACGGCGCCCTTCGCGGTCACGCAGCTCAGGACGACGTTCTCGCGAATCCCGCGCCGAAGAAGTTCGATCTGGCGCTCGACGTAAGCCGGAAATCCTTCCGACCGATGCACAAAATCCTCGTAATGTTTCACGGAGTCGAACGGAAAGCTCGTCAGGTCGGGGCTGCTGTCGTCGAGGTAACTATGAAGACGATTCCCCATTTGATTGAAATCGAGAAGCTCGGAAGGAAAATCGAATCCGCGGAGGGAGACCCGCATGTCCTCGGAGAAGAGGCGAAAGGTTTTCTGCTCGTCCGCGCCGAGCTTCGCCGGATCGATCGCGGCGACTCCGTCGAGAGCGATCTTGACCATTTGCTTCGCGCGCGCACGATACTCCGGGCTCGGGTAGTCGCCGAACTTACCGAGGTTCTCTTCGACGTTGAAGTAGGGCGCGGAAAAAGCGTCGAGGCGTTTCGCGGCGTCCGCGTACGTCGAGATGATCGCGTTCAGCCGCTTCCCTTCCGCGGTTTCGTTCGGTTTCATTTCGGGGGCGTGCGCGCAGGCGGCCATAGAGAGTCCTAGGAGAAAGGCGAGGGTGAACCGAAAGGCGGTTTTCATCCCGGGACTCTTTCAAGAAATCGGGGACTCGGCAACCGTCGAGTGACGCTTTTCGGACGGGCGCGGCTACGGAGTCTTCAGGCCGAGCTTGCTGAACGCGATTCCGTTCAGCGGATCCATCGCGAAGCCGGTTACCCGGGGCGCGACGAGGTGGGAGACCATCGGATAGTAAACCGGAACGACGATCGCTTCGTCCTGGACGAGAATTTTTTCGGCCTGGGCGATCAGCTTCACCCGCGCCGCGCCGGAGGGCGTCGTGGAAATCAGATCGACGAGGCGGTCGTACGCCGCGTTCTTCCAGCCGGTCGGGTTATTGGGGTCTTCGCTCGTGAACGAAGCGAGATGCCAGATCGGATCCATGAAGGCGGCGCCGCGCTGAAACCGGTACAGGTTCGGCGTATCCGTCCGAATCGCGGTCACGTAGGCCTTCCAGTCCATCGTCGAGAGGGAAAGTTTCACGCCGGTCCTTTT
>JAYVXM010000187.1:0-6829 GCA_043785205.1 Bdellovibrionales bacterium | reverse complement strand
ATTCGATCGCGCCCACCTCGGGCCTTCTACATCAGTACCGGAAGGACCTCGACCTGATCGATAACGCCGTCGATGCGGCGAGAATGCCGAGCATGCACCTGCGTAACTGGAACGGTTCGCTATCCCATCTGCCGTGGGACATCTCCGCTCAGGTGCAACAGCATGCCGTCATGCTCGGTATCGCGCTTACCGTCCTCGCCCTCTTTCTCTTCATCTCCTGGCAGATCGAGTCTCCGCGAAAGTGGGGCAAGGGGGCGGCGGCAGCGGGAACGTGCGCGTTGGTGCCGCTCGGACACGCCGTACTGGGTGGGACGGTCATCTCCACTGCCGCGATCCTGCTTCTTGCTTTTTGGCTCCGCGAACGCACTTGGCGGAGGTTCCTCGAAGGCTTGCTCTTCGGACTCGCGACCGTGGGAATCGCGATCGCCCATGGCGGGTTCTTCCAAACCGGGACTGAATACGGTTCCAACAGCAGTTTCCTCACGCTGAGGCACGGCTTCGGATACTTCCGGGGCGGCGTGCTCGGCTTCCTGGATTGGAACGTCGCCGGTTTCGGTATACCGCTCTTCTTCGCGGTTTTCGCGTGGGTCTTTTGGTGGAAACGGCGCAATGTACCGCCCAAACGCAAGAAGATCCGGCCGGAAGACCCCGCCCGCCGGCTCACGCTTGTCGTCCTGACCCTATTCACCGCCTTTTCCTATCTGCTGCCTCAATTCGCTTATTATGCTTACACTTCGGATTCGAACCGACTCGAGATGGGCACGGAGATCAGCAAGTTCTTCTTCGCCGCCCATCTGGGCATCGCACTTGTTTCCGCGTTTGGAGCCGTCGCGCTCCAGAATTTTCTGCCGACGTTTCTCTTCCCGGTCTTGGGCGCGCTGGCGGCAGTCACTCCCCTAGCCTTCATCTACGCGAACACGGTTTCGTTGGGACAAGCGGGTTCGCAATGGCTGGGATTTTACCACTCACCCTACGGGGTTCAGTCGATCGAGCAACAGATGGGCGAAGCCCTTCTGAAGGACAAACGGAGTCCGAGGGAAGTCTACTTCGACGGCTCGGCGGACGAACGCGCCAAGGTGCCTTACCTGAACGAGCTCTTGATCTTCGGGGGAAGCCTATTCACGTTGACTCCGAGCAATTACGAGACGGACGGACTGGGATTCCGCCTCTCGGCGGATACCGTAGCTCGACGTCTCGCGGAAAGCAGCCGGGTCAAGAGGTTGCTCCCGGGTGCGCCGGAGGAGAGCGCATGCTCCTGGTACTACGGTCGACCCGAAATCGATCTGGCTTTCGCGCCGGTCATCGTAAGGAGCCGATTCCAGAAGCTCGTCGATCGCGGATATTTCTCGGAGAAACTCCGCGCGGCGGTCGGAGGCCGCGTGCTTTATCGAATCGAGAAACCGACTCGGGAACTCGACGAAAGGATCGAACAGTATTGGCAGCCGCGGATCGTATCCGCGACGCGGGGCGGAGTCGGGGGCGGAAAGGGTCGCGGTCCTTTCTTCTACGATTATATTCACGGAAGAATCATCACTCCCTCGAGCGCGATCGACCTTCCCGAGGCCTTGCACGGCGAGTTTGCACAGGTGTACGCCGGGCGCTTCTCTTCCGAAAAAGGTCCGACCCTCCTCCTTGGAAAAATGCTGGATACGGATTATCACCACGGAAACAGCGCGCTCGAAATGATCGAGAAGAACGACTGGAGTTGGTCTCGGCTCGAGTCGAACGCGGCCTTATGGGCGGCTAGTGAGCGAACTTGGAGCTGGGACACCGATGTGCCGCTGGTCGCGAATCTCGAAGGACGGGAAGAGGATTCGTTGATCGCCTATCATCCGGCGACGGGCGAATGGTTCCGCACGCCCGAACAAAAGCTCTCCGGACCGAAAATGGACGCCCCGGAGTTTCCGCTCCCCTTCACCGGACGGTTTCTCAAAGGGTCCTCGACCGACCTGGCGCTCTGGAGCGCGCGAACCGGTCGGATCGTGATCCAAAACATCACCACCGGGGAGCGATCGGAATTCTCATTGGGGGGCCAACCGGGGCAGGTTCTGGTCATCGGCGACTTCAAGGGCGACGGACGCGATGAGGTCGGACTTTGGGATCGGGCAAACCAGGTTTGGTCCTTGCGTCTCGATCCGAACGGCCCCCTAACCCAGTTTCGGTTCGGCACCGTGACCTCGGTTCCAGTTCCGGCGGACTACGACGGCGACGGTCGGGTCGACGTCGCCTATTGGGAACCTAGCGAAGGGAAAATCTACGTGAGTTTTAACCGTGGGCGCACCGTCGGCAAGATCATTCCCGTCCCTTCCGGTTCTATCCCGGTGTTCGTGAATTATGAGTGACGGGCGTTTCAAGTAGAAAATGGACGCGGGTAGGTTCAACCTGGAATAAATGGCGACAACGGATCGAATCTTAGTCACGGGCGGCGCTGGCTTTATTGGAACCCATCTTTGTCGGCGTTTGGCGGAGTCCGGTCGTTCCGTGAGCTGCCTGGATCTCCGCTCTCCCCTGAAAATGGTCGAAGGGGTAAATTATTTTCAGGGAGATGTACGAGATCCCGCTCTGCTCGAGACATTGGTTTCGGACGCGTCCGTGGTCGTGCATTTGGCGGCGACGGTAAGCGTACCGCTCTGTCAAACGGCGCCCAGCGAAAGTTATTCAAATAATTTCGGCGCCACCCTCGCGTTGCTGGACGCGCTTCGCGAACAGAAATCTCGAGGGCGGACCGTCGGATTGGTTTTTGCGAGCAGCGCCGCGGTATACGGGGAGATGGGCAACGACGGTCGGGCCTTGCGCGAGGAGGAGGTCGGGCCGCACTTCTCCTCCTTCTATGCCGCCCAAAAGCACGCTTCCGAAAAAGCGATCGAGCTCCACTCCGCCTGCTTCGGAGTCCCCGGCGCGATATTTCGATTCTTCAATGTCTTCGGGCCTGGCCAGGATCCGAAATCGCCTTACTCCGGAGTGATCACGGTGCTTTCTAACCTGGCGGAAAAGGGGCAGCCGCTTCCTATGAACGGCGGCGGCGTGCAGACGCGCGACTTCATCGCCGTCCAGGACATCGTCTCGGCTCTCGAGGCGATGATCGCGCTCCCGTTCGAACTTTGGACGGCGGAACCGGTGAATTTGGGATCGGGTCGATCCCTCACGATCCGTCAGGTGGGCGAGGCGATCAATCGGCTTCACGGCGGAAAATCCGCTCTCGTCGATGCTCCCGCCCGCGCGGGCGACGTTATTCACTCCCGCGCCGACATTACCCGCGCGCGAACCCTGCTCGGATTCACGCCCCAAGTTTCGTTCGAGGCCGGACTTCGGCAGCTGACCCTCGCAAAGGCGTAGTCGGGATTACGCCGATGACAAAAGAGGTGACTTAAACGGGCAAGTGTTACCAAGAACCCCGGCTCGAAACTGCTTTCAGCTTTCAGCTGCCAGCTCACTGACGCCGAAATCGCGTTAACCGTGCTATCTAGCGCTCTCTTCATTGATGACAGACTTTCGAAATCGCGCCCGGAAACTGGTCCGTCCCTTCGAAGAGACATCCGGTAAGCGAATTGACTCCCGCCGATCGGACATAGTGGGTCCCCGCCGATGCCGGATCCAGCCGCATAATCGGATAGGTCGTCTCCGAGCCAATCGGAAGAAAAATTGAACCGACATAACTCGGCGAAAGCGGACGGGTCACGTCGAATTGATTGACGCTGGAAGCCGGTTCCGTCTCATCGTTGGAAATAAGAAGAAATTTCTTTCCAGTTTTTGCGTCGGCCAGAGGGACCATCGTCGTCATAAATCCAAAATTCGTCGGAATCATACCCGCGACTTGAGGAAGCATATTGCCCATTCCTAAGGAAATCGTGGCCAGAAATGCCGGTCCAGGACCAAAGTAGGTATCCAGTAAATCCGAATTATAAGTCCCGACGTAAGCGACGAGGTTGCCGACATCGAAATAGGCGATCCCGATATGGTTGAGATGCGCCGGCAACGCTAGTGAACCCACTAAGGTGGGCAACGTGGGTCCCTTTCCTTTGAGCGCTTTCAAAACATAGTCCGTTTTTCCGCCATAAGTAGCCGCGTAAATATAACTTGCGTCGACGGCCAATGCGCTCACCTGACTCCCGGGCACGCCCAATGAAATCGCTCCGATTCGGGTGGGCGTCGGCGAATTGAGATCGATCATCACGATCTGGCCGTTGGAGGTTCCCACATAAGCGAAGTTTTGGACCTCATCAATAACCAAACCCTCCGGTATTTCTCCCGCATTCAACGTAATCGCGCTGAGTATTTTGAAGGAACCCTGGGTTCCGCCCGGTTGAAACTGGATGAACCTACGTTGTAACGTTCCGGCATAGAGAAGGCGACTCGTCGGCGCAAAGACCATCGTGCGACAGATTTCGGCGGGATTGAGATTGATGTGAGTCAGTTCAACCGGGGTTGCACCACCCGTTCCTAAGTCGATTTTTACGATGGGGTAAAGACCCGTCGCATTCGGAGCCGCGGTGCTTACGAAGCCTTGATTTGATTCTTCGTCGATTGCCATGGAGTAAAGGTGGCTCAAATTATTGGAACTGAGAACCAAGCGCCCTGAATTGTAGAGCCCGGTTAAAGGATCCGGATTTGAATACGTCACGATACCTGAGGTCGGAGTCGGGGTCGGCGATGCAGTCGGAGTCGGCGACGGCGATGTTAGAGCCAAATCGAAACGCGACGGCGAAGAGCCTCCGCTCGGAGGAACACAGGCCGTGAAGAAAAGAGTGCTTAAATATCCGCTGATCCAGAATGTTGTGGTTTTGTTCATCGCCGAATTTCCGCCCTTATCTATAAATAATAGACGGATTCACGATGCTTAGAAGATGGTGCGCCGATGACACAGATTCAGGGTAATTCTCCAATGTACCGAAATAAAAAGACAAATAGGTAAAGTGGAAAGCGACGGTTTCCACTATTTATTGAATGTTCGATACGATCAACGAAATACCGCGGGGTGCCGCGATGATTGGGATTTTTACGCATCGCTTCGCCGCAGCGGCGAAACGATGCGACATCGTTTTAGATCCCTTGTTCAGCATTCAGGAAGAGAATCCTTTTATTCCGACCCAACCGATGTCGGAAAGAACCCGACCGACCTCCGCCCGCGCGCAAAAAAAAGGGCCCGGATTTCTCCGAGCCCGATTCGTTCGAAAATTTTTCTGAAGCCGAATTAGGCGGAAGGTGCTTCGACCTTCGCGACGTTCAAGGCTTGGGGACCTTTCGGACTGTCGACTAACTCAAACTGGACCGATTGGCCTTCGGCGAGGGTTTTGAATCCGTCGCCGGCGATGGCGGTGTAATGGACGAAAATATCGCGATTATCCTTATCGTCCAGCGCCTGGATGAAACCGTAGCCCTTCGAATCGTTGAACCACTTTACGAGACCGGTAGTTGCCATAAATACCCCCTATTAATTCCGGAACGGAGCAACCGTGCTTATACAACAGAGATAGGGGTCCTAAGCGGAATCGTCAACTTAAAAACACAACATCCTGTGGGCCGGAGACCGGACACCACAGGATGTTGTGTTCTGTTTTTTTATTCGCGCAGCGCGTCTGGCTGCTGCGAAGCTTACCGGTAGAGGTGGAACGTGGTGTTTTGAACCGTGTTCACTTTCGGATTCGTCGTCGGGTTCGCGGTCGTGTTCGTCGGAGTCGTTACCGTCGAATTCCCGGTATAAACGCTGCCCATCAGTCCGCTGCCGGTCGAACTCGTCGTCGTGTTCGTGGTCGTCGGAGAAGCGGTGGTCGTCGTTCCGGTCGTGATCTGACCGAAACCGTTCGCCGAGTTCGAGAGGCCATTCGTCGTCGAGTTCGCCGTCGCATCCGCGGTAGCGAGCGGGATCTTACACCGATCGGCATCCGCCAAGTTCATCGCCGTACCGCTCGCAGTCGCGGTCGCCCGGGCCGTCAAGCACCCTTGGGTGAGCGCTTGGTTGTTCAGCGTGAGTTGGTTGCCGTTCGCGAGAACCATTTGCTGACCGAGCTGGAGGGAGAGCCACTGGGCCGTCGCGCAGGAAGTGTTCATGCGCTGGGCCGTGAGGATCGCTCCGTTTTGGTCGAGACAGTTCGCGCCGTCTCCGGAAAGCATGTACTCGAGCATGTTGTCTTTCATGGTCTTGAAGGCGTCCGAGTCGGAGCCCTGCATCGCCGCGAGCTTGAGGAAGTGGAGATTCACGTTCCGTTCGGCCGCGTCGACGTCCTTCTTTTCCGCGTCGGTGAGATCGTATTCGCGAATCTTCGCGATCGTATCGATCGCCGCCGCGTACGCTTCGTCCATCGAGAGCGAATCGGAATTCATGTAGCGATTCACGAGTTCCATGAAGAGGTCCTTCACCTTCTTCGTGTACTTATCGTCGGCGTCCGCGATCTTCTTCAGCCGGCTTTCGCACGCGGAAGTGAGGACGTCGTCGGATTTCGCCTTCAGGATCACCTTGCGGCAAGCCTTGAACTTTTCTTCGCGGAAGGTGGCGCCTTCGTCGGTGAACCAGGTCGCGCCCTTGTCTTTCATGATCGCCGGAATCTTCGCGAGGCGAGCGAGGGCGTCGTCGCCGACGTCGAGCTCCTTCAGCCCGCGGTGGCAACTCTTCACGAGGAGAAGGTCCGCGTCGATCGCGTCCTGCTTCTTGTTGTCCGTATCCGCTTTTTTCTTCTTCGCGGCGTCTTCGGCGGCGACGTGGGAGAGCGAAAGGTCTTTATCGGTTTTCAGTTCTTCACGATTCCAGGGCGACTTGCTCGAAGTCGCGTTGTCGGAAACGAGATTCACCGCGTCGAACGAACCCGTCGGCTTCATCTTTCCGTCGGGAAGG
>JAYVXM010000186.1:0-2031 GCA_043785205.1 Bdellovibrionales bacterium | reverse complement strand
TCGCCAAGATCCTCGCCACCTTTGACCTTCTTCCGGAAGGCCGCGACGAGCTGCTTACGCATGCGCGACAAGGACTGGAGATCGGCGATCGGGACAATGCTGAAACCATTTTTCACGAAATCAAGCGCGGCCGACGAGCTTTCCGTCCAGTTTAGCATGACGAGTACTCCGGGAGGGGCACGAGGAACCGGCCTCCGTTTTGAAGATAGGCGCGATTCTTCGCGGCGATCGCCTCCTTGTATCGCCATGCGAGAAGCACGACGGCGGCGGGCGGATGATCGGTCAGAGTCTGGTTCGCCACGATCGGGATATGACAGCCGGGACTCAATGTTCCTTGGCGCGATTGATTGTCATCAATGATGAAGTCGAGGTCGTTCATGAGTTCGAAGTGATAGATCATCGTCGTCGAAGTAGCTGACGCTCCGTAAGCACCCACCGATTTCCCGGCGCTCTTAATCGACGCGATCTCCCGCTTAAGACGTTCCTTACAACTCTCGATCCGCCGATAGTAGTCCTTGAATAGCGCTCCATGATGATGGATTCCCATGGTTTCCTCATCCCGTATGCACGCGGCGACCGCCGGCGAGGCTTTGCGGGGACCGCCCGCGAGCTGAACGGAGCATCGAATGGAACCCCCTTTGGTGGGTACGCGTTCCACGTCGATGATTTCCATGCCGAGCGACGCGAAGAAGCGCGAAAGCGGCTTGATCGTGAAGTAGGAAAGGTGCTCGTGATACATGAAGTCAAAGACCATATTTCGAATGTAATCGACGAAATAAAAGGACTCGAAAACGAATACTCCGTCCGGGGCGAGCAGAGACCGGACGCCTTCGGTAACGTCCCGGAGATCGTCGATATTCGCGTAAAGATTGTTCATCGTGATGATCGTCGCCGGTCCGTATTCAGCCCGGATCGTTTTCGCGAGCGCCGACCCGAAGAATTCCGGAATCGTTTTCACTCCGTCGCGCGTGGCGGCGTGGGCGATTTCGCGGGCGGGCTCTACTCCCAGCACGTTCATGCCATTTCTCCGGAAATGCCGGAGGAGAGTGCCGTCGTTGCTGCCGATGTCCATCACCAGCGATCCGGGACGGGGCGCGATTCCGCGGCAAACCGCGTCGGCGTATCCCCCGAAATGGCCGCTGAGTCCGAGTGAGCTCGTCGTGACGTAAATGTAATCGCGATAAAGCGTCTCCGGATCGATCACGTCGAGAAGCTGAGAATGTCCGCAGCCCGTGCAGAGGTAAAGCTCAAGGGGGTAAACGTCTTGGCGGACCGTAGCTTTGGAGACCGGAACGTAGGCGTCGGCGATCGGCGTCGGCTTGAGCGGAAGGATGAGCTCGTGAGTCGTTCCGCCGCAAAGCCGGCAATCCTGACGCCTGGAAATGATCTTTTTTTGGCTCATTTATTTTATCCCGTCGAAATAATTCTTCCATCCCCGGAATTCAAAAGGAAGGGTTAGATTTCGTTTTGCGAAAGTACGCGATACGATGAAGGCGTGGCTATACAACCTTACATCATAGGCCGTGGCATGGCTGGCCAGGCAATGGCGAGTTCGATCGCTCTGCTGCGCGAACGCCATCCGGAATTTGCGATTGAGAATCCGATCTGGGTCACTCGCGGCCAACGTGTCGAAATTCTGACGGAGACCGAGATTCCGGTACTCTTCATCGCGAATCCGCACGCGCTTCATGCTTCGTCCATAGTGGCGGGCGAGCGGGCGGGTTTTAAATACATCATCTCCGAAAAGCCGGCCTGTACGTCTCCCGACGATCTGATCGCCCTCGATAAGGTGAAAGCCCGGGTCGCGCTCTGCCATATCTACCGGCAAATGTGGGGTCCTCGGACGATTAGAGATATGATCGGAAACGGTGAATTAGGCGAAATGATCAGTATCGAAGGCCGCCATTGGCTCTCCAGTATCGCGCGGAAAGTGGTGGGCCGATCCGCCGCTCCCGCCGGACACTGGAAGAACGACCCCGTGCTCAGCGGGGGCCGCGACGTCCTTTTCGATCTCGGCAGCCACTGGGTCGA
>JAYVXM010000185.1:0-2034 GCA_043785205.1 Bdellovibrionales bacterium | reverse complement strand
GCTAATATAACCGCCCCCGCGTCCGACATCGTCAATTCCTTGTCCGCTTTTGCATAAGTTCTAAGCAATTGTGAATGGGGGTAAAACTTCGGACGCATGTGTCCGATGAGACTTTGAAGGGAAACGACCCGCGATGTCTCTTGTCCAGAAAAACCCGAAGCTCGGAACCGGCTCTCCCGCCGCGGCGACCGAATTCACCGTGAAAACGGCGGCGGAATATCACGAGCTCCTCGCGAAGCTCCAGGATATGCCGACGTTGCCCGTGATCGCGATGCGGGTGAACGATCTCATCGCCGATCCGAACGCGACCTCGACGGATATCGCGACCATCCTCAAGCAGGACCAGGTCCTCACCGCGAAGATCCTCCGGCTCGTGAACTCCTCCTATTACGCGGTCCCGGGCGGCGTCTCGGACGTCCAAAAGGCCCTCGCCTTCCTCGGATTCAATACCGTCGCTCAGCTCGTCCTTTCGCTCTCCGTTTTTTCAATGTTCTCGAAGTTCGGCGATGAGTCCCTCACCATGAAGGATTTCTGGATGCATGCCCTCGCGGTCGCGGTCTGCAGCGAGGAAATTTCCCGTCGCTGGAAGATCGGTAAGCCCGAGGAAGCGTTCACCTGCGGCCTCCTGCACGACATCGGCAAGCTCGTGATCCACGAGCTCGATCGCGACCGCCTCGTCTTCATCCTGAAGAAATCACGCGAAGGGAAGAAGGGATTCGTCGAGGTCGAACGCGATCACGATCTTCTGAACCACGCTTATATCGGCGAGATGATGGCTACCCGCTGGGGCCTTCCCCAAGTCGTTCGCCAGGCGATCCGGTATCATCATATCGACGTGGCGAAGATGGCGACGATTCTCGCCTCGGCGAAGAAGATGATCCAGGTCGTTCGCCTCGCGAACACCGTGGTCGTGAAGATCACGAACGAGGACGGCGGGGCCGGCGCGAAAACATACGGCCATTCTGGCGACTATTCGAAGGGCGTCGTCGTGGCGGAAATGCTCGAAGATCTCGGCCTCACGATCGACGACCTCACGGTCATCGAGAAGGATCTCGCGAAGGCGATGGAGAAAGCGGGGGCATTCTTGAATGCAAACGCGTAAACGCCTTCCGCTCACACTCGTTCCGCAGGGATCGGCGACCGCGCCGATCGAACGCCGTCGCGACGACCGTCGCGGCGGAGACCGCCGTCGGTTCGCGCTCGTCGGACCGGGGTTCGAAGCGTTCGCGCCGGCGCGGTCGACCGCGACCGATCTCGCGGAAACTGCGAAATTCCGCGCCGTCTTCGAGTGCGTCTCGGACGCGCTCATCACCGTCGATCGCGACGGAAACATCGAACTCGTGAATTCCGCCACCGAAGAACTGACGGGCTATCTCCGGGACGAGCTCTCGGGCCGCATCCTCGACTCCCTTTCTCCGAAGGGCGCGCCCTCCGCGCGTACCCGCCCGCTCACGCGGACGATCTATACGACCCCGGGGACCTACGAAGACATATCGATCGAGACGAAGGACGGTCAGCTTCGCATCGTCGACGTTTCCGTTCGGGTCGTCATCGGCGACGACGCCGCGTTTTCGATCGTCGTCTTCCGGGATGTCACCGAAAAGAAGCGGATGGAACGCGAACTCCTCACGAAACACGCCGAACTACGAAACGCGTTCGTCGATCTCGAGCGGATCAACACCGAGCACAAGATGACCCAGGACAGCCTCGTCCAGGCCGGCAAGATGGCCGCGCTCGGCGAGCTCACCGCCGGAATCGCGCACGAGTTGAACCAGCCTCTCATGGCGATCCGCGGTTACGCCCAGGAACTCGAATTCGGGCTCGCCCCGGTCGTGAAGGGTACTTCGGCCGAGGGCGAAGTCTCGATCGGGCTGAAGGAAATCATTTCCGCCGCCGACAAAATGGCGGCGATCATTTCGCACCTCCGGACCCATACCCGGAAATCGACCGAGGATTTCGCCGTCGTCGACGTTCGCCAGCCGATCGAAGAGGCGCTGAAGATGGTCTCGCGCCAGCTCGCTTCGCGTGGCGTGG
>JAYVXM010000184.1:0-2037 GCA_043785205.1 Bdellovibrionales bacterium | reverse complement strand
TCCGTAACGTCAGGGATTAAACGGCTTTCGCCGGCGGCGTTTACCGTCACCTTTTTGATGTCGATCACGATGTCGGTGCTCTTTTTCTCGGGATTTCGCTTTATCCGCGATCTGGCGGGTTTGATGATCCTCGGGCTCTTTTTGCTCTATTTCGGTGACGTTTTTTTACTCAAAAGTGTATTGGGTGAGCGGGATTCCGACTAAACTAGAGGAAGCCCAGGAGGGGCGCCGTGAAGATCGACATTATCGTTAACCGCAAAGCCGGTCCTTCGCGAAACGTGAACCTCATCGATCCCGTTCGTTCGGCGGTCTCCCACTGCGGACTGGATTTCCATCTTCCGGAATCCATTCCGGAAACCCAAAATATTCTCGAACGCGTCCTGAATCGCGGCACCGACTGTCTGATGATCTGCGGGGGCGACGGCACCCTGAATTCGGTTCTTCATTCCCTCGTCGAGCGAATGCAGGCGTCGGAACGCGTTCCGCCGCTCTGCCTGATTCCGACGGGAACGGCGAACGATCTCGCTTCGACCCTCGGGATTTCCCGGAAAATCGGACGGGCCGCCCGCGCCGCGTACGAGGGTAAAATCCGGAATATCGACGTACTCGAAATCACGTCGGCCCAGACGACATCCTATATGATCACGAACGGCGGCATGGGGATTCCGGCGGAAACCGCCTTCCAGGCGAACCGCGCGAAGGAATGGGCGAAGAGCACGACCGCGTGCACCCTTCCGCGTATTTTCCACCCGCTCTCTTACCTCGGAAAAAAGCTTGTGAATCGCATCGGCCCGAAGATTTACGAGGCCATGCTTCTCCGCGAACTTCTTCGCTGGGAGCAGGAAGCATGGGAAATTCAGGTCGAAGCTCCGGACCAGCGCCCGGAAATCACCCGGGCCCCGATGATCCTGGTGAATAATCAGGCAAAAATCGGCGCGAAGTTCATGCCCGCGCCCGAGACTCTCAATCACGATGGGCGTTTCAACGTCTTTATGTTCAATCCGACCCGGTTTATGCACCAGATCCGCTCGATCCTCGAGATCAAGCGCGGGAAAATCTCGGACACCTGCCCGAATTTCGAGACGTCCGAAGTGAAATTCACCGTCGGCCACGGAGCGAAACCCTTCACGTTTTTCGGGGACGGCGAGATCATTCACCGGGACGTGCGCGAACTTTCCGTCCGGTGCATTCATCCCGGCTTACCGGTCCTCGCCTAGTTGGTAAACAATTGAAATTAAAAGGAAATTTTAGATAAATTTCTTTTACTGAGCCTGTAGTTGACTATTAGAGTCAAGTTTTGTAAAACACCCTCCGTCCGTTGTAATGATTCGGAGGTCCCCATGTTCCGCACGCTTTCTCCCCGCTCGATCGCCTTTCTCTCCGTCGTCCTGAGTACGACCGGTGCGAGCTTCGGTTCGGCTCCTTCGCGGATCGTCCCTTCGAAGGGCGAGAAGCTGAGTTTCACGCGGACTTACAAAGCGGACTTCCTGAAGAACCATCCGCTCCAGATGGTGAAGAAGACGAGCTTCGCCCTAAAGAACACGAAAGGGCTTCTCACTGGCACCTGGACCGCCACGATCCGCGATATTCGGACCGACGAAGCCGTCGAGGCGACCGCCACCGGCCTTTGCAAGTCCCGGGGCGCGCGTAAGGTCGAATGTACATTCGACGCCACCACGGGCACCGTGAACCTCGCCTCGGTTCGGGAAGGCGTCCTCGTCTCGATTCCCGTCGGCCAGGGCGTCCTCTTCTCGCGTGAAAAGGATGGCCTCGTCTGGTCGGAGATCCTCCTCGGCGCCGACGACGACAATAACGAGTTCCACCTGAATCGGAAGTGACCCTCGTCAGGAGGCTCGCTCGCGGATGGGAGGGCACCGCCCGACCGCAGCGAAGCGAGCTGGACTAATCTCGTCAGGAGGCTCGCTCGCGGATGGGAGGGCTCCGCCCGACCGCAGCGAAGCGAGCTGGACTAATTGAAGTCCGCGCCCTTCAAGAACGTCTGAAGGGAGACGAGCGTCCAACCGCCGAGTATCGTTG
>JAYVXM010000183.1:0-6870 GCA_043785205.1 Bdellovibrionales bacterium | reverse complement strand
ACCCCGCGAATAAAAAGCACTTGGTCTTCAGAAACGCGAGTAAGTCAAAAATTTTGCGATTCTTAGTCACATGCAAGATTCCCAAAGGGCAGACTTTTACTAAACCGCTGTAACCCACACTGCGAATATAGCGAGTGTCGGTACTGGGATCCCGGTTCGCCGGGCCTACCATGAGATGCACAGGTCTGTTACACCTGAGGTACAAGTCCCCGGCTCAGCTGGTGTTTCTGCGGCAATACTAAGCTTGTGGCGCCGTGAGGAGGGCCAATAGGTTCTTGTTTCCAGTTGAGCTCTATTTCGGTCATCGGGAATGCGCTTCGATAGCGAAAAGTCAGACTTTGGAGAGCCGCGCGAGCGAGATTTTTTCCATGCATTCTTAGTGAGCGACTAGGAGCGCGAATAATCCCGAACAAATAACAAGCGCCGCACTTACCACGGGCGCATTTTTCGTGATCCATACGAAACGGCCCGAGCTTTGGATACGGCTCAACCCGCTGACGACAATGACGCCGATCCCGACGAGCGTGATTGCTAGCCCCATGCTGAATCCAAGAACTGTAAAAAGGCCCAGGCTCGTTTTTCCCGCTGCCAGAGCGAGTAGCATCACCGTAATCGACGCCGGGCAGGGAATCATTCCTCCAGCCGCTCCGAACGCGATGATCTGTCCGGTCGTTGGTCTCTCGCCCCGCTTAGCGTAGTCGGGAAGGTCAGCCGCATGTTCTTTCGCATGCGCGATATCGTCGAGATGGTCATGGCCTTCGTGAGCGTGACCTTCCGGTTCTTTCATGCTGAATGCGAAGGTTTCGTTACCGGCGACATTCGCGCCACGCATGAAGCGTGCGGTAAATTCGTGTGGTTCTTCGGGTGCCGCTCCGCTCAAATAGATTTTACCGTTGTCTGGGCTTTTTTCCAGATTGAGGCGTTCAACGCCAGAAGGGCGGTCAATTTCGACCGCAAATTCATTCGCACTCGAAACCGACGCCGAGGTGAAACGAAACCGCTCCCCAAGTGGCGTATCAATGATTTCCAATACCCCATCTACGTCGCCCACTTTGATCGTAATCGGATCAGGTGCGTGATGATGATGTTCATGGGCGTGTGAACTGAAGCGCTTCGAGAGCCGCCGCCAAAGCATCCAGGAACCGATGGAGATCGCCACCAGTCCGCTCCCGCGCTCTAACCACTCCGTCGCTCGCCCCGCGAATGCCTCGTTGCCGAGCCAAAGTCCGAGAACTGAAATGAGAATGACGACGATGGAATGGGTAGCAGCGACCGACAGACCAAGGACGACCGAGTCCCGCTTGGTGCCCTTAATTCCGATCAAATAGGAGGCCGTGAGAACTTTTGCATGTCCTGGCTCAAGGGCATGGAGCGCCCCAAGAAGAAGGGCAGCCGGGAAATAGACAATGCTGAGTGGATTAGCCATGAAAGTCCCTATAGGTATTTCGTAATTTCTTTGAACTCTTTGATGCTCATGTCGCTGGCGCTTAAAGCCTTTTCGTCTAGGCAGTGCTCGATATGATCCTGAATAAAGATCCGCTTCGCTTCGGTCACGGCTTTCGCGACTGCATGCAGTTGACGAGAGACCTCCACGCAACCGCGCTCTTCATTGATCATCCCGATTACTTTCTCGAGATGCCCTTTCGCGCGTTTGAGACGGAGGAGAATGTCCGCGTGTGTTTCGTGGCCCTTCTTTCCCGAAGTATGCATGATCACTTATCCCATCCCCCCGGAGGGGTTGGCAAGACTTAAATGGGTGATGGAGCTGAGCCGGCGCATGAAATCTGCGCATGAGAATATGACTCAGCTCTATACCGAGTGTCTCAATAAGGGGCTACTTTAGTATTCAGTTTTCAAAGACGTGAGCTCCGGCAAGGTCATTAACCCATGGGCGTTGGCGACGGAACTCCCATCTCGTTTAAATCTTTCATCGAGTGAGTCCGGACCAACAGCATCGCGAGAGCAAACGGCTAAAAGCTTGTTCATGTAGCCTTCGAGTTCGCCGACGTTTCCCGGCCACTCGTACTCCTCAAGAAATCGAACCGTTTTATTGAGTCACGTAAGTTCTCAGAATTATTGGATGGGGGTCATTCCCGCCATTTAATTCCGAGAATAAAAAAGGGTCCTGCGCGAGCAGCGCCCTTTTTTATTTGGGCGGAGGGGGCGGGCCGTATTCACCCGGGAGGAGATCCGAAGGCGGAGCGGTCGGGTCGGAAGCGATTCCGCGCCCCGGCCCCGGCGTCGCTTCCGGTTTCTTCGAGCCGTAGGGTTTCGTCATGTCGAGGCGAACGCGTCGTTCTTCCGCCGCTTCCCCCGGGGGATGGAGCGGGATCGCGCCGCCGCCCGGGGCGGCGAGGTTCGCGTCTTCCGGACTATCGGAGTAAGCGTTTTTCGGGGCGGTGGGCTTCATCACGGCCGCCGCCGGTCGCGCGGTCCAAGTTTCGGGTGCGGGCTTTCTCGAACGACGACCTCTTCGTTTCCGTCCGCGTGCCTTTTTCCGAGGGGATCGTTTCGATTTCGATTTTTTTCGTTTCTTCTTTTTCGAAATTTTCCGGTGCGAAGACTTCGCCTTTCCGTGTGGGCGCGCTTCGGCCGAAATCGGAATCGAGGCGACGGAAATCGCGAGGGCGAAGGTAAGAAGGAGGCGGGAAAACGCGGCCATCCTCTACTCTTCGTCGTTTTCCGCCAACCCATTCGCCTTTTTTGGAAAAATCGTCGGGAGTCGTTCGAAAGACGTCAAATTCCTTACGCGAATTAAAAGGGTTCCCCGGTCAACCCGGGGAACCCTTCGTTTTTTCTTGGGAACCGAAACCGATTACTCGGCGACCTGAACGACTTTCGCCGCGAAGGTCACGCCGACCTGGGCGATCTGGAAAAAGTAATCTTGGGCGATCCGCGCGTAGGTATCTCCGCCTTCGTGATCGAAGTGAGGATTGTTGAACGGATTGTGTTCCGAGAACACGACCGTCGGAACGCCGATTTCCCAAAGGGCGTAGTGATCGCTGTTTTGGCCCATGCAGGCCGTCTTCGTGGCGAGCCGCCCGTAGGTCTTCGCCGTATCGGCGAGAATTCCGCCGAGAACCTTCGACGGAGTCGGTCCGCCGCAATCGAAGATGTCGAACGTGTCCGCGCCTTGCTTCCAGCCGGACTGTTCGTCGTCGATGCCGGCGACGATGTTGAAGGCGTAGTCATGGGCGAGTTGCTTGATCGATTTCGCGTAGACGCGCGCGCCTTCGAGGTCGCCCCACTCTTCGTAGTCGGCGGCGACGAAACGGACGGTGAACCGGAGCCGGCCGGGATACTGGAGGAGGATCCGGGCGGCTTCCATCTGCATCGCCATGCCGGTCATGTCGTCGTCGACGGCTTCGTTATCGGCGCCGTGCGGTCCCATGCTGTCGTAATGGACGATGATGACGACGGAGTCCGCCGATTTGCCGGGTAGGACGGCTTCGAGGTTGTGGCCTTCGGTCTCTAAATTATATTGGGTCGGAAACGCCTGCTCCGTGACCTTCAGGCCGAGGCTTTCGTAATAGGCTCTCCAGTAGGCGCGGAAATTCGCCTTCGACGCCGGTAGGTAACGATCGCGGATCGTAAAGGTCCGGCCGCCGACCGTGACCGGGTTTTCGCCGGTCATGTCCTTCATCAGCTGCTGAAGGCGTGGCTGGTTCACGCTCTGGAAGACGTCCTGATAGACGTCGGCGAACGCGGCGCTGATTCCCAAACTGCAAAAGCTGAGCGCTACGACTAATCCATTCATTGAAAGCTTCATCGTGTTTCCCCCCGGAAAGCTGTTCCCTTGGGGGTCTCACTCGTAAACGAAAGTGTCAAGGCGCGGGGGGCGTCACGATTCGGAACGGTCTCATCATGTCCATGTCTTCATGCTCGAGGATATGGCAGTGATAAACGTAAAACCCCGGAAACGGCGCGAACCGGAGAATAATGCGGGTCACCATCTGCGGAGTGAGCTTGACCGTGTCCTTCCATCCGCGTTCATTCGGGGCCGGCGTCGCCGCTTCGCCGACGTAAGCGATCGTTCCGCTCTTCAGATATTCGGCGACGTCGAAGAGACGCCGATCGAGGACCTGGAACTGGACCTGGTGGATGTGGAACGGGTGCACGTCGATGAGCGTATTCGCGAGCTCCCAGATTTCCGTCGCGCCGAGCTTCGGTTTTTCCTCGATCGGATCGGTCCATCCCTTGCCGTTCATCATCAGCATCACGCTTCCGTCAGCGTGCTTCACGCGATCGAAGACGATACGGCGGGTTTCGGTCGCCGCTCGCGGATCGAGCCGGGGAATCGCGCGCATCGCCGCGGGAAGGACGCTTGCATCGGGCGTCCGAAGCGATTTCCGGACGCGAAACTGCATGAGTTCGGGGAGAAATTCCTCGTCGTCGGCGGTGTGCGAATGATTCGCGAGCGTGAACGTTCGTCCGACGAATTTCGAAAAATCGACGATCAGATCGGCGCGTTCCGCCGGCGCGAGCGTGAGCCGCGGAGAGCCCGGAGTCGTCGGATCGTTCAGGAGGACGGGCGCCGCGAGGAAGCCGCCGTCCGATCCGATCTGCGCGAACGCGGGACCGGGCGTTCCGTCCGCGGCGTCGACGAGGTCGAGCGCGTACGCGCGCGCGTTCGATGCGTTGATCACGCGGAAACGGTATTTTCGCGGTTCGACGTCGAGGTAGGGCCAGAGCTTTCCGTTCACCGAAGCGACGTTCCCCCAGAACTCGGAATTGATGTCGTCCGTATAGTAGAGCGTACCGTCGTCGTGCACGCCCTTCGAAATCAGCATCAGCGGGATATCGTACGCCCCCCTCGGAAGGTTCAAACTTCGCTCGTACGCGTCGTGAATCACGTACGTGCCGACGAGGCCCGCGGCGACGTTCCGTCCGGTCGCGGCCATCGCGTGGTCGTGGTACCAAAGCGTCATCGCCGGTTGGACGTTCGGGTATTCCGCGAGCTGGGATTCGCCGGGAACATTCCAGGCGTCCGGCCAGCCGTCGTTATTTTTCGCGCGGTTCATCGGATCGGGTTCGGAAACGACCGCGCCGTGGAGGTGGGTGATCGCGCGAACATCGGGCATTTTCATCGGCATGCCAGGCATTCCCGGCATATCGGGCATGTCGAGACCCTTAGGCTCCGCGAAAATATGGGTCGTGGGCAATTCGTTTTTCCAATGGATCCGGACCCCGCGATTTCTTTCGACCTCGATCGTCGGGCCGGGCGTCGTTCCGCCGTAGCCCCACTGGATTTGGGCGGGGAGGTCGCGGTGGAGCTTCGCCGGGAAAGCGGAGAGGCGGATCGTCGCTTCGCGGTGTTGTCCGGTGAGGATCAGTCGGGGCGGGATCGGTAGGGCGTCCACGAATTTCGGGAGGTCGAACGCACGCGGACCCATGCGCCCCTTGAGCGAGATCCGCATCGAACTTCCGAAAACGAGGATGAGGACGGAGCCCGCGAGAGCGAGCCAACGGCGACGCGTCATGGCGGCCGTTCTAGCCTGAAATCCGGGCCGATGACAATGGCCAAGCCGACGGCTTACCCGCCGATGAGACCCGAGATAGGGGTAGCCACCGACCGGGGAGCGCGGTAGGTCTAGGCCGTTCGAAATCCTTGAGCAAAGGTCCCCGCCTGGCATCAACTCCGCGCCTCTCCGAGGCCGTTTCAAAGGCACCTTCCATGATGAAAATCTCCACCGCCCGCACCTCCGCGATCCTCCTCGCGTTCGCCCTTCTCACCGGGTGTTCGAAGCACGCCCGGGACTCCGAACCCGTCATCCACGTCGCCCTCGACGAAGAGGCGAAGACGCTCGATCCGGCGAATACCTACGACGGGATCAGCCTCGCGATCCTGCCGAGCGCGGTCGAAAGCCTTTACCAGTACGACTTTTACTCCGACGAAACGAAAGTGATCCCGCTCCTCGCCGCGGGCATGCCGACGACGTCGAAGGACGGAAAACGCGTCACCGTGAAAATCCGCCCAGGCATTCAGTACGCGAAGGACGCGGCCTTCGGCGCGGCCGGAACGCGCGAGCTCGTCGCGAACGACTTCATTTTCGCGATCAAACGCCTCGCCCATCCGGGAATTCAGTCCCAGGGCCGCTGGGTCTTCGACGGCCGCCTCGTGGGCTTCACCGATTTCGTGAAGAAGCTCGAAGCCACGCCGAAGGAAAAGCTCGCGGCGGAATTTGCCGCCGGGACGATTCCCGGCGTGCGCGCGGTCGACGCGCACACGCTCGAATTCAACTTCGAAAAACCTTACCCGCAATTCATCTATGTCCTCACGATGAGCTTCGTCGCGCCGGTCCCGCCGGAAGCGATCGCCAAGTACGGGGACGAGCACGGCCAGATGAACGACCATATGGTCGGCACCGGTCCGTTCATGCTGAAGGAGTGGAAGCACGGTTTCTCCGTCACCCTCGTGAAAAACCCGAATTTCCGGTACGAGGAATATCCGCTCGGATCCGAGCTCGCCGGGAAGACGATGCCGGCGGTCGATGGGATCGAATATTCGGTTCTCCGCGAGGAGCAGCCGCGCTGGCTTTCGTTCATGAAGGGCGACATCGACTTCGTCCGCATCCCGAAGGATAATTATGCCCTCGCGATCAAGGACGGGGAGCTTACGCCGGCGCTCGTCGAGAAGGGGATCCGTCTCGAGAAGGTCCGTCCGACCGAGATGTATTACTTCACCCTGAACGTGAAGGAGCCCGGTCTCTCGAACAAGAAGGTTCGCCAAGCGCTGAACGCCGCGATCGATCGGAAAAAGTGGATCGACCTCTTCACGAACGACCGCGGGACCGAGATGAACGTCGTCGCGCCGCCCGGCCTCTCCGACCGGCCTACGGACATTCCACTCACCTATAAGTACGACGTCGA
>JAYVXM010000182.1:0-6872 GCA_043785205.1 Bdellovibrionales bacterium | reverse complement strand
CCGTGAAGAACGACCCTGTCGTGCTCGGGCAGATCGACCACGCGATCGAGGCGAATAAAAAAGTGAAGCTCTTTTACAAAGAGAAATATACCGGTCTTCCCTGGGTCGGCGACACGCGCCAGATCGTGTTTAAGGTGGAAGAAGTTCAGTAAGTCCGTACACTTTAGGTGTGGACTCGCCTAAGGATATTCTCCAGACCGTCACGCGAACGCTCCTCCGGGTAATCGCCGGCGTACTTGGCGTGCTCTTCGACGCGCTGAAGGGAATTCCCGGCTTTATCGGCGAGGGATTTCGCGAAGCCTGGGCCGGACTACGTTCGATCGACCGGCCGACCCGGCGGATGGCGATCCTCTTTTACCTCTCGTTCGTCGGCGTCGGCGTCACCTTCTACGGATTCGGGAAGTATGGGATGGCCGCTCGCGAGCGCAATCGGCTCGCCGAGGTCGCGAAGATAAGGCTCGCCACCGACGAAAAGGCGAAGGCCGACGAGCTTCGCCGAATGCGTGAACCGCCGCCCTACCAGTCGTTGGGAACATTCTCGCTCGAACTGCGCGAAGTCGAGGGGGTCGCGCGTTCGTCGGGCCTCCGCGCCGCGGAGATGGAAATCGTGATCGCATGCAGCGAGCTCGAAGCCTGCGAATGGATCAAGACGCATCTCGATCGCTCGCGGGGCGAACTCGGACCGCTCTTCACTCCGACCGACCGCGAGAAGATCGTGTCGCCGGGCGGAAAGCGGGCGTTCCGGGAGGAGATTCGGGATACTTTGAACCACCTGCTCGAGGAACGGAAAGTGAAAGGGACGATCATCGAGGTCCTTTTTCCGCGGTTCATCGTCAGTTAACCGGGGGCTTATGGCGTACAAAAATCTCTTCCCGTCGGTTTTCCTCGGGTTCGCTTTCGCGTTCATCGGCGCCGCGGCGGCGGACGACGACATCCATTACGGCCAGTCGTTTCGCGATTTTACTCCGCCGGTCTCGGGCCAGTGCGGATTGAAATCTTTTTCGGTTTCCCAGTACGATCAGGGCTTCGCCGGGACGACCTCGGAGGCGATCGAGAGCGGTCGTGGGACCGAAATTGCGACCGTCGTCGAGACGACCGACGCGAGCTGCATCCACGATTACGCCGTCGTCCAGTATATCCGCGGATGCGCTTACGATATCGAGCAGGACGATCGGACCGGGAAGTTCGAGCGCTACTTCGGAACCGTGATCGAGGACCCGAACGGGAACTCGATTCCGTTCAAGTTCGACGACTGGACGATCGATTCGGTCGATCTCGATCCGATGTATTTCAGCGCTCCGGCGAAGTGGAGGCGCGATCCGCGGCGCTTCGACGGGCAACTTTACGCGAAACGTCCGCTTCGGCTCGACGGCACTCCCTACGGCCTCGACGCCGATCGGAAGACGTTCTTCGATTCGATCTTTCACGGTTTCGCGAAGGAACTCCCGATCCATCCGAAGCAGCTCTTTTCGTACGATGTTCCGGTCATGGCGACCGCGTACGCGTACCCGAACGGCCGAAATGCCGTGACGAATGTTTCGCTCGAGTTCCGCGTCTGCGTCTACGCGTCGAACGATGTACCGCTCCGCGCGAAGCCGACATCACCGATTCATTGTTTCGAATGGGAAAGTCGAAACGGGTACGATTTCGCGGCGAAGCGCTTCGTTTCGGTTCCGACGATCGATCCGTTTTGTTCCACGCCTGTCCCGCCGGGAAAACGGCCGGGCAGGCATCCGCCTCACCCCGCGACGCGAACCGAGTCCTTCGTTCGGTAAAGGTGGGCCCGCGGGCCCTCGATCCGGTGGCGCTTCAGCATCTCGAAAAGCGTGCTTCGCGCGACGCCGAGAAGTTTCGCCGCGCTCGCCCGGTTCCCGCGAGAGAGCGTCAGCGCCCGGCGGAGCATCACGCGTTCCATCTCCTCGAGCGTGAGCATTCCTTCGGCGAGCTCGCCCCCGACGAATCCTTCCGTCGACTCCGCCGAATTTCCCGCGAAGAGGAACGCGAAGGCCTCCTCGTCGAGGAGCGGCTGGAGGCTCCCCGAAAGTCCGGCCGCCCGCTCGACGGCATGCCGAAGTTCGCGGACGTTTCCGGGCCAGGAGTAGGCCTGGAGGCGGAGCAACGCCCGGGGCGAAACGGTCTTTCCGAGGTCGGCCGCGAATCCGCGCGCGAGAAGGGAAGTGTCCGCGGGGCGGGAACGGAGGGTCGGGATCTCGAGAGTGACCGAAGCGAGACGGTAGTAGAGATCGCGGCGGAACTTTCCTTCTTCGACGAGTTTTCGGAGCGGAAGGTGGGTCGCGCAGACGACGCGCACGTCGGAGTGACGGATCTGATCGCTTCCGACCGGACGGATCTCGCCGTTTTCGAGGAAGCGGAGGAGTTTCACCTGGAGGTCGAGCGTGAGATCGCCGACTTCGTCGAGGAAGAGCGTGCCGCCATGGGCGGCGAGGAGCGCGCCGACGCGCTGGGAATGGGCGCCGGTGTAGGCGCCCTTCACGTGACCGAAGAGCTCGCTCTCGGCGAGCGAAGGCGCGAGGGCCCCGCAGTGGAGTGGAACGAACGGCGCCCCCGCGCGATCGCTCCACGCGTGAAGCAGGGCCGCGATCACTTCCTTGCCGGTTCCGGTTTCGCCGGCGATGTAGATCGAGAGCGGCGTGGCGGCGGCTTTCTTCGTCATCCAAAGAAGTGTCGCCCCGCTCTCGGACGCCGTCTTCCACGCGACGCCGGACCGCGGAAACGCCGGCAGCGCGCCGGACCCGGCGTCGCGAACGACGCGAAGGAGCGTCTCGCCGATACGGACGGGGAGGTCGAGCGGAATCATCGCCTCTCGGAACGGGATCGCCGCGAGGGTCGCCGTCGCCGGGGCGTCGGCGGGCAGTCGGATCCACGGACATTCGCCGTCGCACCGAAGTTCGGCGGCGAACTCCGGGAGCGTAGGATCCCGAAGCGGTATTCCGCAGCCGGCGCCGCGGCCCATCCGGAGGGTGCCGCTTCGCGGGAGCGTGATCCGGCGGGTTTCGCCGCTCGGATCGCGGATTTCGATGCGAAGGGGAGCACTGAGGCGGGTCAGGTTCAGTTCGGGTTTCATTTCGGATTCTCCGGTGAGCTTAGGAGCAAGCGGGATGCCGGCGTTCGAAAGGGGCGCGGGCCGGGATTTCAAGCACTTAGCGCGCGGGATGCCCGTGACGGCGTCTCGGTTTCGAGAAAGGCGATTCATTTCCGAGACGAAATGGGGGATAGAAAGGAATCCATGGCTGCCGAATTTCTCTGGACCCTCGCCGATCCTTCCCAGCTCGAGAGCGCCTTCAACGGCGCCCTTCTGAACGGCCGCCCCGAGGGCCGCGTGGCGTTCGTCGGTCGCTCGAACGTCGGGAAGAGTTCGCTCATCAACCGCGTGATCGGGACGAAGCTCGCCCAGACGAGCTCCCAGCCCGGCAAGACCCGCGCGCTCCATTTCTACGACTGGATCGACGGGAAGAAGATCATCGTCGATCTTCCCGGTTACGGATTCGCGAAGCAGTCGAAGGACGACCGCGACCAGTGGGCGGCGCTCATCTCGGAATACATCGCGGCCGACGACGGCCTCGAGTGCGCGATCGTGCTAATCGACGCGCGGAATGGACCGACCGACAAAGATCTCGGCGCGATCGACTTTCTCCGTTCGGAATCGATTCCGATGCTCTTCGCGATCACGAAGATCGATCAGTGGAAGACCCAATCAGAAAAGGCGAAGCGTCGTCGCGAAATCGAGTCCACGATCGCGGCGCTCGGTTACGGTCCCGATCTGATGTTTTTCACCTCCGCCGGCACCGGGGTCGGGATTCGCGAAATCCAGGCGGAAATCCGAAAGGCCGCGCCGCCGACCGAAGTGGAAAACGGATGATGAAGAAGGCGAAGCGCGCGCCCGCGCGATCCCGAGCCCGATCGTCCGCCGTCCGGAGCGAACTTCCCGACGTGCCCGCCCGCGCGGTCGTCGGCGTCGTCGCGCCCTCGTCACCCGCGCCACTCATCGAACTCCAAATCGGAGCCGCGCGCCTTCGGGACGCGGGTTTCGAAGTTTTTCTCCATCCCCAAGTGAAACGCGTCGAAACCTTCTTTGCCGGGAGCGATCTCGAGCGCGCCCATGCGTTCTTGGATTACGCGTTCGATCCCGACCTGACCGTGATCTGGGCCGCCCGGGGAGGCTACGGCGCCGTCCGGATTCTTCCGCTCCTTGACGAGATCGTCGCGGAGGTCGGAAAACCCGATCCGAAGACGTTCGTCGGCTTCAGCGACGCGACGTTGCTCCTCGAATACGCACGAACACGTTGGGGCTGGCGCGCCGTTCACGGACCGATGCCCGCGACGTTTCACGTTGAGCGCGTGCGAGGCCGCGACTGGGAAAAATTCGCTGCGCTCGTGGCCGGAGAATCGGATGGCTTCGAATTCCGAGTTCATCCCGTGCGGAAACCGGTCGGATTTTCGGCGGTAACCGGCGAAATCGTCGGCGGAAATCTCGCGATGATCCACTCCGTCCTCGGAACGCCGTACGCGTTCGATCTCGACGGAAAAATCCTCTTTCTCGAAGAGATCGGCGAAGCGCCCTACCGGATCGACCGGATGATGCGCCAACTTCTTCTCGCCGGCGCGCTCGCCGGAGTCCGCGCGATCGTTCTCGGAACCTTCACGGACTGCCGCGACAGCGCGCCCTCGGTCTACGCGGTTCCGCCGCGCGGAAAGGGGAAACCAAAAATGAAGCCGCTTCGGAAAGCGCTCGGCGACCGGGCGATGTTCGCCGCCGTCTTCGGGGAGATTGGGGAGGCGCTCGATATCCCGGTTTACGCGGGAATTCCGGTCGGTCATGGTGACGGTTCCGGATCGATCGAGCTCGGCCGAACCGTCGAGCTCCGCGCGGACGGAACGCTCCGGTCGGTCTAAGACGATGATTGGCGAATTCACGACCCGGTTTTGGGATTTCGGCCGTGTCCTCGATGGAAGACCTCCTACAGTCTTTCCGAGGACCTAAAAGCCTCAAGATATTGAAGGGTTGTCGCCCGAGGTTTCCGCTTGGAGAGGCCTAACGCCTCGTGTTAGCCCTGGGCCTTCAATTCGAAGGGTTGGCGAATGACGGGCTTGGATCCTCGAGAACCGCGGACGGAAATCTTCGGCTATCGGATACTGAAAAAATTGGGCGAAGGGGGAACGGCGCGTGTTTACGCGGCGATCGCGCCTGGCGCTTCCGTGCCGGTCGCGCTGAAGGTCTTTCGCGCCGATCACGTCGATCCCGTCGAACTCGCTCGTCGCGTTTCCGCCGAAGTGAAGGCGTACCGCGCGCTCGAACATCCGAACATCGTGAAGGTCCTCGAACTTCCGCGCGAGCACGTCCCGGCGCTCGTGCTCGAGTACGTCGACGGCTGGACGCTCGCCGAACTCCAGAATCGCCTCCCGTACATCCTGCCCGAAATCAGCGTGCGGATCGTGATCGAGGCGCTCCGCGGGATCGAGCACGCCCACGCGGCCGGAATCATCCACCGCGACCTCAAGCCGTCTAACATCCTCGTCGCGAAATCGGGCGCGGTTCTCGTCACCGATTTCGGGTTGGCGAAAATCACCGGCGCCTCGATGTCGACCCAGACCGGGACGATCCTCGGCTCGCCCCACTACATGTCTCCCGAACAGGCGCGCGGCGACGTGATCGGCCCCCGCTCCGACCTCTTCTCGCTCACGAGCGTCCTCTATTTCCTCGTCACCGGAACGCCGCCGTTCAACGGGAACTCGCCGCTCGCCGTGCTCGCGACCGTCATCGAGCGCCGCCTCGAAGCCGCGCGTGGCCGGAATCCGAAGGTGAGTTGGGAGCTCTCCCGGATCCTCGAACGCGGCTTCGCGAAAGTTCCGTCCGAACGGTTCGGGGACGCGCAGGAATTCCGGGAAGCGCTCGAGCGCTATCTCGACGGACTCGGCCTCGGGGGCGATTCGTTCACCGTCGCGGCCTTCCTCGAGGATCCGCACGGGGAAACGCTGAACGCCCTGAATACCATCGCCGAAAAGCTCGCCCTTCGGTGCGAAGCGATGATTCGCCGGGGAAAGCGCGCCGAATCCCTCGAACTCCTCTCCCACCTATCGCTCGTCGCGCCGAACAGCCAGATGATCCAAGACCTCACGCGCGAGCTCGACCGGAAGCGCTCGCGGAAGGGCTGGCTTTTCGTCGCGGCGGCCGGAGTCGCCGTGATTCTGAGCGCGATCGCGGTTCAGATCGTCCGCCACCCGCGCGCGGAGGTCGCGGTGGCCGCGGCTCCGCCGAACGCCGCCGGCGTCTTTAACGGCGCGGCTCCCGCCGAAGTCGCGAAAGCTCCGACCGCGGTCGCACTCGAGGCGCAAGCGATACCCGTCGCTCCGCAACCGGCGCCGCCTTCCGCGTTGAAAATTCCGCCCCCGCCCGCGAGCGAAGGGATCGTGAAAGCCGCGCCGCGGACCGAACGCGTCGTCCTCGACCTACCGCCCGGATTCTCGGTCGCGTGGGATGGGCGGAACGTTCCGGTCGGACGCCGAAAATTTCGCGCGACGATCGGCGAGCACCGGCTCGTGCTGAAGATCGGGAAGAACGCGTTTCCCCAGACCGTCCGGGTCGTCGAGGGTGAGCCGACGAATATTCGCGTGAATCCGCCGGGAGGGAAATCCGAATGAGTTTCCTCATCGTCCGTACCGGCGGCAAGGAAGCCGCGTATTCGCTAAAGCGCGCGCATATTACCGTCGGCACCGAACCGTTTCACGACATCGTCCTCGAGTCGAAGACGCCGGGCGCGCACTATACGCTCACGTCCTACGAGAACCGGGTCGAGCTCCTCGAGGGCGCGGTGAAGGTTCGCGTGAACGGCGCCCGCGGTTCCTCGCGGCAG
>JAYVXM010000181.1:0-6874 GCA_043785205.1 Bdellovibrionales bacterium | reverse complement strand
GGCTCTTCCGATTTTCGTGGATGAGTTTCACGATCTGGCCCTGAGCGTCGGCGATCTTTCGAAAGACGACGTCGTCGGCGTTGAATACGGACCGGATGAGCCGTTCGTTCCGTTTCATTTCCTCGCGGACGTTTGCGAGAAATCCCGGAGTCCGTTCGGCGGCGGAGAGGCCCGCGATCAATTCGGCGATCTTTCCGTCGTGGAGCTCGAGGGTTCGGATGATCGATGAACGCGCTTCCTCGTAAGCCGAGAGCGGATCAGTCCTAGCGCCGGCGTCCGCCACGAGCGTATCGAGCGGAACGGTCAAGAAGGCGCGGGTCTCGGCCATCAGTCGGTCGAGACAGCGATTCTTGCTCCGGAGGAGTTCGAGAATTTCTTCGGATTGATTTTCCATGGTTCGTTTCGTTACGGCGCTTTCTTCGCGTTGGCGGCTTCTTTTTGGAATTGGGTGATCGCCCCACGCCAGCCGTCGAGAAGCGTCTCGAGGTTCTTTTGCACCGAATGGAGCGCTTCTTTATCGTTATCGACGTTCGCTTTTAAAAGCTGGGTCACCATGAAATTGTAGAGACGCTCGAGGTCCTTCGCAATCTGGCCCGCGACCTCGTGATTCAGCGAAAGTGTCAATTCGTTGATGATGTCGTGAGTCTTGCCGATGTACTTTCCCTTTTCGGCCGTATTCTTTTGTTCCATCGCGAGGATGGCCTTCTTCACGTTTTGGATCGCGCCCTCGTAAAGCATGACGAGGATCTGCGCGGGGGAGGCCGTCGTGATTTGCATCTGCTTATAATTTTTTGCGCCGTAGGTCATTTTCTACCTTTCTGCCCGCACGAGATTCGTGCGGTCATCCACCCATGAGTTGGGAAATCATATTTCCGCCGCCCCCGCCGCCGAGGGAGGCTTGGAGGTACTGCTGTTGCTGCTGCATGTTCGCCATCGTCGATTGCATGCGCGAAAACTGTTGGGTGAGCGAATCCTGCTTTCGCTCGAGCACACGGTTCTTCGCTTCGATGTCTCGATCGATTCGTGAAATCCGTCCGCGGAGCGAGGCTTCGCGCGTAGCGAGAAGTCCGTTCCCCGGGCGGGTATAGTTTCCGACGACGGTTTTAACCTGGCTTGCGAGCCCGTATTCGCCGCTGATCGCCTGGGCCGTGCCGTAGAAATCCTTTTGCATCGCCTTGGTGAACTTATCCTCGCTGAAGGTAAGCTGACCGGTCTTCGCGAACTCGATACCGAGTTCGCTGAGCATCTTGATCCGGGGCGTGTCGGGATCGCTCGGATTATCGAAGACGGGAAAACCTTCGTGCATGAGGTTTCGAATCCGGAATTCTACGCCTTGAAGCGAAGTATCGCCGGTGAAGCCGGCCGAAGTATCGGTCTTATCGTCGACCGTGTTCTGCTTGGTGATAAATTCAAAGATCCCGTTCACCTGATCGACGAGCGCCTTTACCTTGCCCGACATCTTCGGAATATCTTCCGAAATCGTAACGGTGAAGTTCTGGCCTTCCTTCGCCTGTTTGAGATCCACGTTCACGCCGGTCATGAAGTCCGGGATCTTGTTTCCGGAGGATTCGATTTCGAACCCGTCGACCTTTAAAACGGCGTTCGCGGCCTCGGAGTCGTGGGCGATCCGTAGGTCCTTTTTCCCGTCGAGGAAGTAGAACTGAGGGAAGTCGACTTCGTCGTCCAGGCCATCCTTCTTCGAAGACACGATGAGGCGCCAAGGCGCGTCCGGGTCGGACGAGTCCTTCACGACCGTCGCCTTCACCGAGGAATCGGTCTTGGCGTTGATCGCGGACGCGATGCCATTCAGCGAGGCGTTCTTTCCGCCGACGTAAATCTCTTCCTTGTCGCCTTTCGAGTTGTAGGCGACGACGTAGCCGACCCCGAGACTCGCTTCGTTCGGATCCGTGAATCCATTCGAGATGATCGACGAACGTTTCGCGAGTTGGGCGATCTCGAGGTCGAAGCTGCCGGCCTGAACCTTTTCCTTGTCGATCGTGACGTTCATCGCGTTCGCCGCGTCTCCGAGATCGACTTTGAATTCCTTGAACTTATTGAAGTTGGAAAGTTCGGTAAGCGCCTTGTCGAAGTTCGCGAACTTGCCTTTGAACTCTTGGAAGAGTTTCATCCGCTGTTCTTCTTTTCCCTTTCGGGATTCGAGCTGCTTAATGGGCTGCCGTTCGGCCTCGATGAGGGCCTTCAGCGCATTATTTAGCTGTCCGCCACTGGCGTCGAAACGAAGACCCACGTGAATCGTCCTCCTGACGAATTTGACCGAAACGGCATCCTGCCGGTTCGTGGCTCCTTCTCATTATGCGGTGTTCGGTGAAGGGAGGACAAGTCGGCAGAAACTACCGGCTCGCTCCGGGCCTAGCGTCAAAGGGGCGTCGAAAACCCGAGACTGATCGAGTTAAGCCGGATCCCTTCGATATTATCGGCGTTCGCGGGATCCTGGATCGTAAAACTCGCGGCCGCGAAGTCGAGGTTCAGCATGATCCGTCGCTTCGCCTTCGGAGGCGTGATTTGGTAGGCGGCGCCGATCGCGAATTCGCGATTTTTTGCCATGCCGCCGTAGCCGTCGAGAATGGTGGCGGCCTTGAAGTATCCGACCGCCGTCCGACCTTCGCCGGTGAGAAAGCGGCCGACGAGGAAGAGCTGGGGACCCGAAAGTTTCACGACGCCGTATCCGCCGCCGGGAACGAGCATTCCCCAGAAGTAGGGACCGGTCATGAGGTAGATGTTCCCCGTCTTCAGACTGTAAATCCTGTACCCGATCCGCATGTTCACGCCATAAAAGCGCGGAACGGTGACGCCATCGGTACGGGAAAGCGGAAATCCGATCAGCGTTCCGAATGCGCTGCCGCCGACGTCGAGTTTCGATGTCCAGTTATAGGTGACTCCGAGTTTCGGCGTAATCCCGATTTGGGTGACCTTCACGTCCGCGCCCGGCTGAGTCTGGGAATAATCGAGGTAAGAGATCGAGGCGCCGCCGTCGAAATTCCATTTTTTATTCGCCTGCTGGTTCAGCTGGAACTGGTAAAAGTTCTCGTAAACGATCTCGATGTCCTGGCTCTTCTTGTTGCCGTAATCGTCGATGTACTGGACTTTTACGGGCGTTTTCCGGTTATTCAGCGGAATGAGGACCGTGAAGTTTCCGGCGTCGTCGCTGTATTGCGCACGCTGGATGATGTCGGAAGCGAAGAGAAGGGTCCCGGCGTTCTTCGTCGCGAACTGGCCGCTCACTCGCGCGGCGGGCTTCCCGTTTTTGAGGGGTTCGATCGTGAAATTCGGCTGTCCGTTATCACCGCTCCACTTCAGTCCCTCGATCGTCGTTTGGCCCTCGGAATAGACGGCCTGGCCGAGACTCCCGTCGTAAACCGTGGGAATTTCCTCGGCGCCCGCAGGGGAAATGAAGAAAAGACCGAGAATTCCGAAGCAAAGCGCTAAACATCTTTGAAGGAGGACAGACCGCATTGGGTGGGGTTTCCAAGGAGTTCCCGAATACTCTTTCGCCTTAGATTTCCAGGTTTTGAAGATCGGCGAAACCGAAAAGAGCGAAGGGGGTAGGAAAACCAGAGGAAACGAAAGAACTTAGCCGGACATCGTCAAAAAGATGACCAATTCTTAAGGTCCTCTAGACGCGCCGCTCCACGGTCGAAAAGGAAGTGGGAGTATTCGGGCTATGGGGTGTTCGCGGGCTATCCAACTCGTTCTGGTTCTCGCCGCCGGGATCGCGTCCTCGAACGCGTTCGCGGGAGGAATGAACAAGTCGGAAGCGAACCGGATCATTCCCGAGGGCGAGTACCTCGTCAAGAACGGTCAACACGTTCGCGCGAATCGTTCGCGGCTCTACGCTTCGAATACGACCGATCCGAAGAAAAAGAAAACGGCTCCGTCCAAGCATCCGGCGAAGAAATTCGTCCACGCGAAGCGCGCCCGTTCGACGCATCGGACGACCGCGCAGTCACGGAGCGTCTCCGGTTCCCGCCCGATTGCGCATTCGCACTCGAACGGCCACCCGGCTCGGCGTCTCGCGGGAAAAAGCTCGAAAAAGTCCGCACGCCGTTCGTCAAAACGCGGCGGTCGCGCCACCGCCCATCGCGGATCCCGTCCAGCGACTCGTCACGCCGCGAAGCCTTCGCCGAAGACCCGGAGATTCCCGGTCGCGCGCGAAACTCCGAATGAACGCGACATGCCGTTCGTCTCCATTCCCCATCGCCGCGTCGGCCATGCCGATCGGACGATCGTCATGGAAGATCCGGCGGTGAAGTCACCTCTCCCGAAACCGCGGCGCGAGGCCGCTTCGTTGAAGCCGGATGGCGGCGTACTCGATCCGGCCTCCGAAGGTCCGCCGTCCGCGGTCGGAGCCGCGAAAGCAGCCGCCGAACCATCCGTTCCCGTCGCCGGTCCGGCTCCGGCATCGGTGACCGAACCGGGCGTCGCGGCTCCCGAAGCGATCGCGCCCGTCGCCGACACCAGCGAGGCCGCGGTCGCGCACAATGCCGCGAATAGCGCGAGCCATGAACCGGACGCATTCGACCTGCATTCGGGCCAGGACCCGATTCGCGGCCCTTAAATGAATTACCGGAGTTCGGTGATCTTCCCGCCCTTGACCGTGAGGAGGGTCAGATTCCGCATGTATTCGCCGTCGCGATACGTGATCTTGCCCGTAGCGCCGGGAAGTTCCGAAACGGTCCGGAGGCGATTGCGTACTTCGCTCCGGGATAAGCTGCCCGGAGGAAGATCGCGAAGCGCCGATTCGACGGCGAGACTCGCGTCGTAAGCCATTGCTTCGATGGTGGTCGGAGCGACGCCCGTATCGCGCATAAAGCGGGTGATGAACTTCTGGGCGGGGACCCAATCGGAGTCGGCGAAGAGGCCGTCGACGAAAACCGACCCCTCGGCGAAACCGGCCGCGCGCTTCACGAGCTCGGGCGAGTTCCAGGTCGAGATCCCGAGAAATTTCACCTTATCGACGTCCCGGTAGGCGAACGTCGGTAGGATCTGGCCGACGATCTTCGGTTCATCGGGGATGAAGACGGCGTCGAATTCGATGATCGGCGGAAGGTCGAAATATTGAGCGGTTTTGCGCGTCTTTCGGGTGATCTTCATTTCGGTCCGGATCTTCTCTAAGGCGTCGACTTCGCGTTGCCGCGCTTCCTTGTAGTAGGTGCCGACGAGTTTATCGACGACCTGACGAAAGTCCGTTTCGCCCGAGGAATAGGATTCCATCCCGACGATCTTTCCGCCAAGGGCCTCGACCGCGTCCCAGTAACTTTGCGAATATTGCTCGCCGAACTTGTCCCGCGGAGCGATGATCGCGAACCGTTTCAATCCGAGCTTCTCGATGGCGGTTCGCGCGATCGCATGCGCCTGCATCTTTGGCGTCAGCCCGGCGGAGATGATGTAATCGCCCGGCGTTCCCGGTTGCTGGGTGAGGGTGACCATCGGCATGCCGAGCGTTTCCGCGCGCGAAGTCACCTGATCGATTCCTTTGGAGAGAAGCGGTCCGATGACCGCCGCCACTTGGCGCTCGTTCGCGAGGCGGTTAAGGGCGCGAATGGTCTGTTCCACGGAGTCGCCCGTGTCCTCGACCTCGAGCTTGAAGTCGACGCCATTGGGGTCGTACATCCGGAAAGCGAGCGTGACGGCGTTCAGGACGCGCGACCCGAAATCCGCGAACCTTCCGGAAAGGGGGAGAAGAACGCCGATGGACCGCGCTTCCCCAGTGGTCGTAACTGGCGGCGCTTCGAGATTCAAGCCGGGCGCGACCCGCTGCTTTACCCGATCCGCGATCGGTGAATCCTCGAGTCCGGCGAGCACCGCGAGGATCTCTTCTTGTTTGGTGATCGGCGACATGGAGCGATCGAGGAGTTCGACGTAGGTCGATTTCGTGCCCGCCGTCGGGCCGGCATCCTTCGCCGCTTCGAGCGTTTCCCGCGCGGCCGCGACCCAGGACGCTTTCGCGATGAGGTTTTTCGCGCGCACGGCGTGGAATTTCGCGCGCGTTTCGAGGTTTAAATTTTCCGGGCGAATTTCCTTTAGCGTTTCGAGCGCGTCGTCGACCTGATCGGCGTCGGTCAGCGCGGCGGCGAGATTATACTGGAGATACGGCTTGATCGTTTCCGGAGGTTGGTAGTCGAGCGCGCGCTGGAACTGGACGATCGCTGGTAGCGGCCGGCGCGTGGCGAGGTAGGCGAGGCCTTTGAGGTTTCTCACGTAGGCGAGTGAAAGGAGGGAGCGCGTTTTCTTTTCAAGCGCGGTCGCCCGCTCGACCGTTTCGTCGTATTTCCCGCGCTGAAACGCGGATTGGACCGCCTGATATTCCGGATTCTTCGTGATCGCGTTTTCTTCCTTCACGCGTTGGCTCGTCGTCGGTCCCGCCTTCGGCTGGTACTCGTGGCTCGTGTCGAAGTTTTTCTGGGCTGGCTTCGGCGAGGAAGAGCAGGCGGAGAAAACGGCGAGGAAGAATAGGACGACGCGGAGTCGCGAGCGGGTGGCGGTCATTGGGCCATAAACTATCTGACTTATTCGAGATTTTCATCCCCGATCCGACGGGGCGAGAGCGATGCGTCAAGCTTAAGTCCGCGCGCTTAATCGAAGAGGTTTTTCACCTTCTCGAAGAAGTTCTTGTGCATCGGATGCGTATGCTCGATTCCCGATTCTTCGAATTTCTTCAACATTTCGCGCTGCTCGCGCGAGAGCTTCGACGGCGTTTCGACGATCACGCGTACGAGTTGGTCGCCCCGCGAAGGAGAGCCAACGAAATGGAGGCCCTTCCCCTTGAGACGAAGGACTTTATGGGACTGCGTACCTTCAGGAATTTTAACCTTCGCTTTGCCGTCCAGGGTCGGCACTTCGACCTCCGCGCCGA
>JAYVXM010000180.1:0-6880 GCA_043785205.1 Bdellovibrionales bacterium | reverse complement strand
CGATTTGCCCGATTCACCGGCTCGATGAGGAGCCGACGCGCCAGACGACGCTCGTCGATATTACCTGCGATTCGGACGGGAAGGTGAACAAGTTCATCGACCTTCGGGACATCAAGGATACTCTGCCGCTCCATCCGTTGAAGTCGAGCGAGCACTATTACCTCGGTATGTTCCTCATGGGCGCCTACCAAGACATCATGGGCGATCTCCATAATCTCTTCGGCCGCGTGAACGAAGTGCACGTGTTCCTCGATGAGACGGAGCCCGGTGGTTACTACATCGAGGAGGTCATCCGCGGAAATAACATCGCGAGCGTCCTGTCCTGGATTCAATATTCCGCGACCGATCTCGAAAAGCGCGTGAAGGAGCAGATCGAAGCCCGCGTCCGCGAAGGCGCGCTGAAGCCGAAGGAAGGCGTCGAATTGCAGAACTTCTACGAAAAGGTCCTTCACGGATATACCTACGTCGACATCAACGAGAGTCAGCCCGCGATGCACGCGCATACCCAGATGCCGGCGGCGGACGGGACCCAGAGTTCGAGCGTTCCGGCGGGTCTCGAAACCGAAGGCGCGGCGATCGGGGCACCGGCGACGCTTTTAAATTAAACGGAATCCGTAGCCTTAAATAGGGACGCTATGAAGAAACATTCCTTCCAAAATTTCCAGGTCGATCACGTCACGCTTCTGCTGCAGCCCCAGCTCTATAACGTTTCGTACTGCCTGTTTAAGATCATCTTCGGCGTCGGGCCGAACGATCTACTCTACGAGAAGCGGAAAGAATGGGTTCCCGGCCAAGGCGAGGAGTCGATGACCTACGCCGTCTGCGTCGGTCAGGGTTCCTCCGCGGACGCGGATTTGAACAAGACGATTTTCGCCGTCGTTCAACCCTCGGAACCGAAATCTCAGTCCTCCCACGTCCGTCAGATGCTCGACTCCCACTCCCAGGCCGCGCACTGGCAACACATCGCGCTTCGGACCGAAGATCTCCTTTCGTTCCATAAGTTCGCGCTCGATCGCGGCGTCCAGTTCATCACGCCGATCCTGAAGGATGATCACGATAATCTCATCCAAGTTTTCAGCGGCGAGTGGTACTTCCCGGGGATTCAGTCGTCGGGAATGTTCTTCGAATTTCTCCAACGGAAGCCTTCGGACGCGGCGGTCGCCGCGCTCGAGGCGGAAAACCGCGAGTCTTGGTTCCGCGACAAGACTTTCCTCGGGCTTTACGGAGAAAAGGAACGCGAATATCAGACGGGCAAAGTCACCCCGTTCGTCGACTTCGAACTTTTTGGCCTCATCTCCCGCGAGATCGAGGGCAAGAAGCTCTGGGAAATCGGGGATGCGGATCTCGAGCGGATCGAAAAGATCATGCTGAAGTTCGCGGCCGAGAAAAAAGCCTGATCCTTCGCGAGCGTCGGGTAATTGACGCTCTTCTGAGCGAGGGGGCGGCGTTCGTTTTCCCTTCAATGGTCCCCCGATCTACCGAAAAGCTAAGGTATGGATCGAAGCCTTCTATTTGCGCAGCTTAGACGCACGGTTCGCGCCATCGCGTTCGTAGTCGCGTTAGCGAGCGGAACGGTCCGGGCCGCCGATTACGGCGTCGTCGGAAACACGGAACTCTTTCTGTTAAAGGATTTCCGAGTGGATTTCGAAATCCGGATCGCCCTGATCCTCCAGGCGCGGCACTCGATCGACTTCGTGACTTACTCCCAAAACACCGATCCGATCAATATGGAGTTCTTGCGGGCGATCCGAAAAGTTCAAACGGATCGGAACGTCGCCGTCCGCGGAATTTACGACGCCATGGTTTCCCAGGGAGACAAGGAAAAAAACAAGGCCGTGATGAACGTGCTGACGGACGCCGCGCTCGAATGCCCGGGCGAAGTGATGTGCGCCCATCCGATCGAAAAACTCAGTTCTGGGATCTCGATTTTCGACTACATCCACGAAAAAATTATGATCATCGACGCCGGTACGCCGCACGAAGTGATTTTCTTCAGCGGTCGGGGGACGACGATCAGTAGCGCTCAATTCATCGATGCCGGCTTCCTGATTCGACGAATCGACTCCGCCAAGCCGTATGCGGGCGACGCCATGAAGTCGATTTACCAATCGCTTTGGGATTCGCTGAAAAAACTCGCGAGTAAGAGCGTTTTGAAAATGCCTTCGCGAAGCGGGCGGCCGCTCGACGAGGAAATCGACCTCGTTCGGAAGCGCTTCGTCGAAACTCCCGAGGAACGCCGCTTGGCGGCCGAAATTCTGGATGTTCTTCGTCGGCCGGCTGCCGTCCAGTCCGCGGAAAAGCTAAAGGCCTTTCAATTCCAGCCGGAAAAGATGAACGTTCTTTCCAACGATCTCTTTAAACAGCTGATCGAGGGGAAGGATATTCGAGCGGCGTTTTTCAACGACAACCACGCGACACTGATCAAAGACGTGCGCTCGTTTACGGGAACGCTCGAGATGACGGCCTATAGTTTCGCGCCCCCTCAGGAGATGCACGAAGCGCTCGTCGATTTCATTCGGCGCGGAAACACGCTCAATATCTTCACGAACGGAGCCCCGGCGTGGGTGACCGCGAATCCGGCCGTTTGGAAACAGGGTTTTCCCGCGTATTACACGTATGAGTCGGTCGTGAAACTCCTCGACGACACCAAAGGCGCGAGCGGAAAGGTGAACGTTTTTCTCGTGAATCCCGAGGAAGCCAAGAAAAACGGTCTGGCGACCTGGGTTCATCGGAAATTAGTCACGTTCAGAAACGCGCTGGAGGGTCGGGACGAGTTCGCCTATGTCGGTAGCGATAACTTCACCTGGTCGGCGGCGAAGAAAAACGATGAGATGCTCGTAAAGGTCAGTGATCGCCGTTTTACCGAAAGTATGATCGATCTTACGGAGACGGAACGGGTCGGGTACGAGAAAATCGACGAGGACGCGCTCCGAAAACTCTATAAATCCCGCCCTCTGATCTATCGCTGTCTCCGGCTCTTCGTGAAAACGAATTTCTAAGGACCGAACTGCGAAGCGCGGACGACGGTTTCGGCTTCCGGAAGAAGACTCATCGGGCAGACGGCTCGCTTCGACGTATTTTCCGCCTCCGTGAGCTCCTCGTTCAGCGTGGGAATCTTCGTTTCGTCGAGGATCCCGCGATTCACGAGCGCGGATCTCGTGGTGACGGGGTAGAACGTCGCGATTCGGCTGAGCACGCCGCGCGCGCGCGCGAGGACCTGGTCGATCGCCTGGAAGAGCACATTCATGCAGTTTCGGTTGATGAGGTTATACATCTGAGTCATCTCGGGGTCGTGCACGCGCTTAAGGAGCGCCCACCAGAAAGAGTCGCGTTCGGCCGCCGAGAAACCAAGTCTGTACTGACGGACGAGGTTTTTTTCTTCCTTGATCGCCATCGCGACGCGATCCTCGAGCGATTGGATTCGCGTCGCGAGCGCGAAGCCCTGGCCGAGCGTAGAGATCGGTCCGAACGAAGGTCCGCCCTGATAGGCGAGCGCTTCGATGGAGAGGATGAGGCTCTTCAGTTTTTTCGGCGCTTTGCCCGGAGTCGTTTGCGAAAAAAGCGTGACCGGTTCGGCGAAGTCGACGCGAATCATCGTATGGGCGGCGAGCCAACGCGGCTCGAACCGTTCCACCAGGAACGTGAGTGATTCGATGCCGCCCTCTTTCGGCAAAGCGGCCGTCCAAAAATCTCCGTCGTGGCTGATATTCGCGATGAAGGTCGAACGGTCCCCGAGCGAATTCGCGATTTCGTCCGGGACGACGTGCTTCGCGTCGTCGGTGGAGAGGATCCGGAAACTGCGCTTGTGCACCTCGAGGCAGTTGCCGACGAATTTTCCCTTCGGCATCCGGCCGCTCGGCGCGAAATAGTCGTTGGACGCTCCGGGGCAGTCTCCGCCGAGCGCGGAGCCGACGAGAAGGAAAAGGATCGGAATAAACGCCGCCCACGGAAGCTTCACTTCCTTAGGATAACGCGGATGTGGCCAGAATCACTGGGTAAAAAAACGCGCCTCGTCGGTCGTGAGGTTTCGGGTCGCCGAAATCCTAGCGAAAGACATCCCCGAGCGCCGCCTGGGCCGCGTCCGTCAAATTAATCGCGTAATGGGGATAATCGAGTTCCCATTTCGTTTTATAGTCGGACGCTAGGATCTGGAGGTTCGAGTCGGCGCCGATCACGCGACTTCCGCGTGCGCCGAGGCGAAGGACCGGAGAATCGAAGATCGATTTCGTGTCAATTTTTTGGAAAATATTCTGCCAGTGAATGGCGTTCGGCGTCCGCTTGATGAAGGGGTTATCGAGCGCGAAGAAAACACCGGTGACGAGTAGCACGTTCTTTCCGACCGGATCCATGCTGAGCACTTCCTCGATGGGCACCTTGAGGTCGTTCAGCACGTTCGCGAACTGAACGGTCGCGTAACCCCCCATGCTGAATCCGACCACGCGTACGGACGCGGTGCTCTTCAGGGATTGGGCCGCGCATTTCGCCGCGGAGGATTCGCCATCTTTCGAGTAATAGAGCACTTCGAAGCGCGAGCGGACTCGCGGAGCCATCTTGTCTTGGAACTGGTGGATGTTCCGGGCGAGGTAGCAGTTTTTCGACTTATCTTCTTCGCCGATTAGGGCCCGGACTTTCCGGAGGTAAGGGAGGTTTTCGTAAGTTTCTTTCGTCGCCGCGAGGCGATCGGCGAGGGTATTGAGCCCGTCCGCATCGTACTTGAGATTCAGGTGCGCATAGCGCGGGCAGTATCCGCCGGCCCCTTCGAAAAGGACGACGCGAGTCTTCGTGGCCGGAAGTTCGCCCGGACACGCCGGTTCGTCGAAATTCGAGAGGCCCCGGAGGTCCGCTTCGAGCACCTGAATTTCGGTCATCGAAAATCCCGTCGGCGGCGCGGCCGCTAAGGCGGGAAGACTTGAAACCGACAACCCAAACGCGATCAGGACCGGGGTGCGAATCTTCATGCGCGGAACTTTCTCGGAAAGGACCCGGGCTTTCAAGCCCCGCGCGCGATTTTCTGAGCACCGCGTCATTGGTGTTCAACTCGTATATAATGAGGGTTGGCTCGTCCTCCTTCTGTCGAGTACGCTCGGGTTTCATGACCTCCGGCCGAAAACTAAGAATCGCTTTCTTCCTCGTGATCGGATCGGTCGTCGTGAAAATCGGGATCGGGCCCGCGCCCTTTCCCGAGTCTTCTCCCGTGGACGTCCATCCCACTCCGCCGGGCGGCGTGATCTTCATCACGCTCGACGGCGTTCGGGAGCGGGACCTCACCTCGACCTGGACCACGCTCCGGGCCCGCATTCGTCGCGACGGTTTCTTCTACGGAGCGCGCGCCGACGGCGAGGAGATGTGGATTTCGAATACCACCGCGCGGAGCCTGGCCGGGTACCGCGCGATCTTTACCGGCCTCTACCAAAGGTTCTGCTGGACGAACGACTGCGCGCGTTCCGCGGATCCAACCCTCATCGACGAAATGATGGACCTCGGTATTCCCCCGAAGGACGCCGCGATCTTCGCCTCCTGGAAGCAGATTCCCCTCGCGATCGAAGCGCGGCCGCGGACCGTGGTCAGCGCCGAGTTCGAGCCGATCCGAAATTTTCCGTCTTCCGCGCCGGCGTCGCTCCGGGCGAAGCTCGCGGACCTCGAGACGGCCGCTTCCCGTTCGAAACCGGAATGGGAAGACTGCCGAAAGGACGAATTCACCTGGACGATGGCGCGGGAATACCGCCGGGGAATGAATCCGCGATTCCTGTACGTCTCGCTCGTCGATAGCGACGAGTATGGTCATGCGAACGATTTTCCGAGTTACCAGGAGACGCTCCGGCGTTACGAGCGGGATATTCTGGCTCTCATCGACGAGGTCGAATCCACTCCGAACGGCGAGCATTTTTCGTTCGTGATCACGACCGACCACGGCCGTGGAAGCCTTACCTTCAAATCTCACGGATGGTGGATCCCCGGTTCCGGCTCGATCTGGGCCGCGATCCTGCCGTCGCGCCGCCTCCGCGAGGCCGGAATCCACAAGCGCCTCGGAACGCGCTTTCGCCAGGTCGATTTTCGGCCCACTCTCGAATACCTCCTCGGATTGCCGCTTTCCCCGGATCGGCAGGGGGATTCGCTCGTCTTCCTGAATTCTGAAAACGACCGCTCAACCCGCGGCCACTGATTCGTTTCCGAGTGCGTGCGCAAGGTCGATCGCGAACGCGGCTCCCCAGCTGAACGGCATCTCGGCGTGGAAGAAAGGAGAGCGCCAAAACGGAAGTCCCGACACCGGCTGATAGATTTCCGCGATGCCGCCGTCCCGGCGGGCGAGCATCTCGAGGTTCGCGAGGATCCGCGCGCTTTCCGCGCGGTCGCCCGAGAGGAGGGCGACCTTTCCCGCGAGCGCCATCAACCAGGACCAGTAAAGGTCTTCGTGATAATTCCGGAGATTCACGAAGCGGACGGCGAGGCTTTTCCAGTGTTTCGGATACGCCGGCGTCGTGACTTGGCCCGGGACTCCGCCCGGCCCATTCCAGAGGGGGTGCTTACGCAGTGCCCGGTAGAGCGCGCGCGCCGGCTCGGAATCCCGCGGATAGAAACCGAGATCGATCACGAGCAGGTTTCCGTCGAGCGAGATTTGGGGATGATTTTCAAGCGAACGAAAGAGTCCCGTCTCGGAATCGCGAAACGTCGATTCGATCCGTGCCCGAAGGTCGGCGCGGACGGCTTCCGGAATCGACCAGCCGCGGTCGATCACCAGCCGTTCCGAGACGACGGCGTAGAGAAGATTCGTGTAGAAGGCGCGTCCTTCGCGGCGAACGCTGTCCTGCCAGTCGGAGAAGCGGCGCTGCCGAATGAGGCCGTCGACGCGTTTATCGTCGTAAAAATGGTAGATTTGCCG
>JAYVXM010000179.1:0-2041 GCA_043785205.1 Bdellovibrionales bacterium | reverse complement strand
GGCGGGGACATTTTCTTCCTCGACGCCGACTGTCATCCCCAGACGATCGCGGTCGTCCAGACGCGCGCGAAATACCTCGGCGTGAAAACGATCGTCGCGAAACCCGAAAGTTTCGGATTCCAATCGCCGATCTTCGGCGCGCTCCTCCAGTATCCGAATACATACGGAGAGATTCAGGATTACGCGGCGTGGATCCACCGCGCGCACGATCAGCAAGCTCTCGTCACGCTCGCCTGCGACCTGATGGCCCTCGCGCTGCTCAAGTCGCCGGCCGAGCTCGGCGCGGACTTCGCGGTCGGGAATACACAGTGCTTCGGCGTGCCGATGGGATTCGGTGGCCCGCACGCGGCCTACCTCGGAACCAAAGACGCCTATAAGCGTCAGATGCCCGGTCGGATCGTCGGCGTGTCGAAGGACGCGATGGGAAAGCCCGCCATCCGACTCGCGCTCCAAACCCGCGAACAACACATCCGCCGGGACAAGGCGACGTCAAATATATGCACCGCGCAAGTTTTACTCGCGATCATGGCCTCAATGTATGCAGTTTATCACGGACCCGCCGGAATCCGGGAGATCGCCGAAAAGATCCACGGACTGACCGGGATCGTCGCCGCCGGCCTTCGGCGGATGGGCTATTCGGTCTCGGACTCCTTTTTCAACACGCTCACCGTTCGCGGCGGTGACGCCGCACGACTCCACGCCCTCGCCGACGCGCGCGCGATGAACTTCCGCCGGATCGATCCGGATTCCGTCGGACTGACGTTCGACGAAACCACGACTCCAGAAGACCTCGCCGCGCTCTTCGCGATCTTCGGCGAAGCGAAAGGGAAGCGGGTCACCGTCGACGAGGTCTTCGCGGGCGCCCCGGCGGGAATTCCGGCCGGACTTCGCCGGACGAGCGCCTACCTCACCCATCCGGTCTTTAATCTCCATCACTCCGAGACGGAGATGCTCCGCTACATCACGCGCCTTCAGACGAAGGACCTCTCGCTCGCGCATTCGATGATCGCGCTCGGCTCCTGCACGATGAAGCTGAATGCGACGACCGAGATGCTGCCAGTAACCTGGCCGGAGTTCGGAGGGATCCACCCGTTCGCGCCGGAGAATCAGTGGACGGGCTACCGGAAGATGTTGGGAGAACTTGAAGCCCAACTTGCCGAGATCACCGGATTCGACGCGATCTCGCTCCAACCGAACGCCGGCTCGCAGGGCGAGTACGCGGGCCTCCTCTCGATCCGGAAATTCCAGGAAGCGAAGGGCGAATCCCACCGCGACGTTTGCCTGATTCCTTCGTCGGCCCATGGAACGAACCCGGCGTCAGCCGTCATGGCGGGACTGAAGGTCGTCGTCGTCGCGTGCGATACGAACGGGAACGTCGACCTCGGGGATCTCCGCGCGAAGGCGGTGGCCCACGCGGCGAATCTTTCGGCGCTGATGGTGACCTATCCGTCGACGCACGGAGTGTTCGAAGAGAGCATTCGCGAGATCTGCGAGATCGTACATCAGTCCGGTGGTCAGGTTTACATGGATGGCGCGAACATGAACGCCCAGGTCGGCCTCTGCCGTCCCGGTGATTTCGGCGCGGACGTCTGTCACTTGAACTTGCACAAGACCTTCTGCATCCCGCACGGCGGCGGAGGCCCGGGCATGGGTCCGATCGGTGTGAAGGCCCACCTCGCGCCCCACCTCCCAAACCACCCGCTCGTGAAAGTCGGCGGCGCGGATTCCTGTGGCGCGGTTTCGGCGGCGCCTTATGGAAGCGCGTCGATCCTTCCGATCCCGTACCTTTACATCCAAATGATGGGCGGCGAGGGGCTCAAGCGAGCGACCGAAGCGGCGATCCTGAGCGCGAACTATATCGCGAAGAAACTCGCGCCCCACTATCCCGTCCTCTACGTCGGGAAGAACGGATTCGTCGCCCACGAATGCATCATTGACCTTCGTCCGCTGAAGGAAACGAGCGGGGTAGAGGTCGAGGACGTGGCGAAGCGACTCATGGACTACGGTTTCCACGCGCCGACCATTTCGTTCCCGGTACCTG
>JAYVXM010000178.1:0-6884 GCA_043785205.1 Bdellovibrionales bacterium | reverse complement strand
AAGAATCGCCCGCGCGCTCGCGATCACATTCGCGTACGGCACCTTCTTTTCGAGGGTCGCGCGGCGAATCTGAAAACTGTCCTTGATCGCCCGGTAGTCCGAGGCGGTGTTGATCACGAGGTCGAAGTAGCCGTCCCGGATCTGCTCGACGCAGTTCGGGGAGCCCTCGGTCGCCTTCTTCACTTCGGTCACCGTGAGGAAGTGCGAGTTCAGGAATTTCGCGGTACCGACGGTCGCCGAAATTTTGAAACCGAGATCCTGGAGCCCGCGCGCAATCGAGAGCGCCTCGGCCTTATCTTCGTTTCGAATCGAGAAGAACACGTTTCCGGACGTCGGGAGGCGCATACCCGCCGCCGTCATGGCCTTCGCATAGGCGGAGGCGAAATTCCGGCCGCGGCCCATCACCTCGCCGGTCGACTTCATCTCCGGCCCGAGAAGCGTATCGACGCCGGGAAACTTCGAGAACGGGAAGACGGGCGCCTTCACGTTGAAGGTGGTGAGGCCGGTGTCGAGGTCTTCGCGGATCCCGAGTTCCTTGAGCGTCTTCCCCATCATTACGTCGACCGCGAGTTTCGCGAGCGGCTTACCGACGGCCTTCGAAATGAACGGCACCGTACGGGAGGCGCGCGGATTCACTTCGATCAGATAAATCCGGTCGCCCTGAATCGCGAACTGGGCGTTCATGAGGCCGATCACCTTCAGACGCTTCGCGAGCTCGCGCGTATAGGTCCGAATCCGCTCAGTCACGCTCGTCGGGAGCGTGAAGACAGGTAGCGAACAGGAGGAATCTCCGGAGTGAATGCCGGCTTCTTCGATGTGCTCGAGAATCCCGCCGATGAACGTTTCCGTACCGTCGGAAATCGCGTCGACGTCGACTTCGGTCGCGCGGTCGAGGAACCGGTCGATGAGGACCGGCTGGTCGTCGGAAACGCGGATCGCTTCGTCGATCCACTGCTCGAGGAACGTATCGGAGTGGACGATACGCATCGCCTTCCCGCCGAGAACGTACGACGGACGGACGAGGACGGGGAAACCGAGCTCGCGGGCCTTCCGCATCGCCTCTTCCTTCGTGAACGCGATCGCGGCCGCGGGTTGTTCGAGCCCGAGCGGCGCGAGCTCGCGCACCATCTCTTCGCAACGTTGGCGGTTTTCCGCGAGATCGATCGAGTCGGTCGACGTTCCGAGAATCGGGAGTCCGGCCGCCTCAAGCGCGCGCGCGAGCTTCAGCGGCGTCTGACCACCGAACTGGACGATCGCGCCGATCGGCTTTTCTAGCCGCGCGATATTCAAGACATGCTCGGGCGTAAGCGGCTCGAAATAGAGCTTATCCGAGATGTCGAAGTCGGTCGAAACCGTCTCCGGATTCGAATTCACCATGATCGTCTCGATCCCGAGCTTCCGAAGTTCCATCGCCGCGTGTACGCAGCAGTAATCGAACTCGATTCCCTGACCGATCCGATTCGGCCCGCCGCCGAGGATCATCACTTTTTTCCGGTCGGTGATCTTCGACTCATCGGAACGCGCGTAATTGGTATACCGATACGTCGAGTAAAGGTACGGCGTCTTCGCCTCGAATTCGGCGGCGCAGGTATCGACCATCTGGAAGGCCGCGTGCAAGTCGTATTTTTCGCGCAACTCGCGCACGTCCTTTTCGACGAACCCGCGCGTCCCCGCGAACGTATAGACGCCCGCGATCGCGCGGTCGGTCCAGCCGGCCTTTTTCGCGGCGAAAAGCGTTTCCCGCGACGGCGGCCAGGCTTCGGCCGTCAGTGCTTTCTCGTGCGAGAGGTGGAGCGCGATCCGTTCGAGGAACCACTTATCGATCGCGCAGGCCGCGTGAAGTTTCTCGATCATTTCCCGACCACCGTCCGGGGTCGGCGCGGCCTTCCGCATTGCGTCCGCGAGTGCGTAAATCCGCGTCGGATTCCCGACCGTGATCAGATCCCAACGGATCCCGTCCGGCGTCGGCTCGTAGGCGTCCTTCGGCGCCGGCAGTCCTTTATATTTTTCGAACGGCATGAACCAGGCGATGTCGGTTTCAAGGCCCGCGAGCGCCTTTCCGAGCGATTCTTCGAACGTTCGGCCGATCGCCATCACTTCGCCGACCGACTTCATCTGGGTCGTCAATATCGCTTCCGAAGGGCGGAACTTATCGAAATCGAAACGCGGAATTTTCACCACGACGTAGTCGATCGACGGCTCGAAGGAGCACGGCGTGGACTTTGTAATGTCGTTCGTCAGCTCGTCGAGCGTATAGCCGACGGCGAGCTTCGCGGCGACGCGCGCGATCGGGAAGCCGGTCGCCTTCGACGCGAGAGCCGAGGAGCGCGAAACGCGCGGATTCATTTCGATGACGATCACGCGGCCGTTCGCCGGATTGATCGAGAACTGGATGTTCGAACCGCCGGTTTCGACGCCGATCGCGCGGATGATCTTCACCGATTGATCGCGGAGATTTTGGTATTCGCGATCGGTGAGGGTTTGGGCCGGAGCGACGGTGATTGAGTCGCCGGTGTGCACGCCCATCGGGTCGAAATTTTCGATCGAGCAGACGATGATCACGTTGTCGCGCTTGTCCCGCACGACTTCGAGTTCGAACTCTTTCCACCCAAGAAGCGACTCCTCGATCAGGCAGTCTTTCGTCGGCGAGAGGAAAAGGGCGCGTTCGAGTTTCGCGAGGAATTCTTCCTCGGTGTCGGCGGATCCGCCACCCTCGCCGCCGAGAGTGAACGAAGGACGGAGGATGAGCGGGAGGCCGAGTTCCTTCACGATCCGGCGGCCGTCCTCGAGCGAGCGCGCGACTGCGGACTTCGCAGAGTCGACGCCGATCTCGGTCATGATGTTCTTAAATGTCTGGCGATCTTCCGCTTTATGGATCGCTTCCGGAGTCGCGCCGAGGAGCTCGACGCCGTACTTCGCGAGGACGCCGTTTTGATGGAGCGTCATCGTCAGATTCAGCGCGGTTTGTCCTCCCATCGTCGGGAGAAGCGCGTCCGGGCGTTCGCTCTCAATGATCCGTTCGAGGAAGTCCGGAGTGAGCGGTTCGACGTAAACGCGATCGGAAAGTTCCGGATCGGTCATGATCGTCGCCGGATTCGAGTTCACGAGGATGACCTGATAGCCCTCCTCCTTCAGGGCTTTTAGCGCCTGGGTGCCGGAGTAGTCGAACTCGCACGCTTGTCCGATGACGATCGGACCGCTGCCGATGACGAGGATTTTGCGGATGTCGAGGCGCTTTGGCATTTCGTTGAAACTCCGTGACGGTTTTGCCGTCAAAACTCCGATTTGAACAGGATTTCGACCGGCTTATCCGGCGATGAGGCGTTATACTTGATAATCGCGGTTTGCAAATGCTCTTCGTTCGATCGGAGCGCGGAAAGGCCGAAAACGACGCTTCCGATCGTTAATCCGAGGCCCGAAGCGCGGAGGACTTTCGCCGTATCCTGGCGACCCTGTTCGTGGTTCGCGTCGTTCACGGTATTCGCGATGAGTCCGGCGGTGATCGCCATCAGAAGACCCGCAGTCCCGACGTAGGCGGAGTAGCGAATCGAATTCCGGCCGGCCTGATACTGGTCGAGCTCGTCGAGCGCGTCGGGGGTATGCTCGAGAATGGCCCGGAGGCTCTCGCCATCCCGGCGAAGGGCGGAATCGCAGGGTAGAGTCTTCCCCCGGTAGTGGATCAGGCGGTCGCACCGGAAAGGATTATCGGGGATTTTCTTCGCCTGGGTCCCCGGAGGCGCCATGGGGGCGCGAGGGGCGGTATCGGCGGAAAAGGCGGCGTCGCCCGCCAAGGCGGTCCATGCTAAAATCAGGAAGCATGAAACTCGGAACATCGAGATCTCGGATAGCTTTAAACGCCGCGAAAAACAATGCGGAAGTCCCGATCCGTCCGAGGAAGCGGGGCGTCGTTCGCGTCCGAAATTCGGCGACTCCGGACGCTCTTCGCGCCGCGCTCGAACCCCTCTTTTCGAAATACAATCAGCGCCGATTTCTCACGTCCGATCCCCTCGAATTTCCCCACCGCTTCGCCGATCCCTGGGATCAGGAAGCCGTCGCCCTCCTTTCCGCGGTCCTCGCTTACGGAAACGTCGTCCAGATCCGTCGCTCCGTCGAAGACCTCCTCGTCCGGATCGCCGGGCTCGGTCTTAGGCCCGCGGAATGGATCCGCTCGCTCGGAACGGCAGCCGGCGAATCGGCCTGGCGGAACGTCGCGGGAAGCTTCGTCCATCGGTTCAACGTCGGCGAAGATTTCGTGCTCTTCGGGACGCTCCTCGCCCGGAGCTGGAAACTTCACGGCTCGTTCGGCGCTCACCTCGTCGCCCGAATGGAACCGAACGCACCCGACTTCGGCGACGGGCTTTCGCGGGTTTTCGCCGATTGGCAAGCCTGGCGCGTCGACTTCGCGCCCGCGCCGGCCTCGTTCGACTACCTTCTCACGCCTCCGAATCTCGGCAGCGCGTGCAAGCGCTGGTGCATGCTCCTCCGGTGGATGGTACGGAAGGACGCGCTCGACCTCGGCCTTTGGCGCGCCGGCAGTCCGCTCCTGCCCGCGGGGGCGCGCGGGATCGAACCCCATCAGCTCGTCATGCCGCTCGACACCCATACCGGTCGGATCAGTCAGTATATCGGCCTGACCGAACGGAAGAGTCTTGGTTGGAAAGCGGCGCGCGAGATCACCGACCGTCTCCGCGAATGCGATCCGGCCGATCCGGTCAAATACGATTTCGCCCTCGCGCGTCTCGGTATTCTCGACGTTTGTCAGCTTCGGTTTCGCGTGGAAATCTGCATGGGTTGTGATCTGGTACGGGTATGCCGCTTCGCTCGGAAAGGGCTCTCTTCGCGGGCCTCGCGATCTACTTCGTCGTCATCCTCGGCTCCCAAGCGACGATGAGTCTCGGCATCGGCGTGATCCTCCTCGCCGCGCTCTTCGGGTTCGGCTCGCCGAAGGCGGTCTGGCTCGCCATGCGCGCCGCCGCCCGCGAGCCGGAGACGCGCCGTTATCTTCACGCGACGAACTTCGTGACCGCGGCCTGTTTCCTGAGCCTTCTCTTCGCGCGGCTGGCGCCGGTCGAGCTCGCGGGCGAAAAACCCGACGTCCATTTCGTGAAGGATATGTGGAAGGCCTGGTACTTTTACTGGCCGCTCCTCACGGTCCCGTGCCTCCTCGCACTTTCGCCGCCGATGCGCCGCCGGGTTTATCAGGTTTACCTCTACGCCTTCGGTGTCGCGGCCGCGCTCGGGATCTTCGAGTTTTTCTTCGGATGGCCGGCCTACCAGATCATCCCGAGTCTCCAGTCGAACTTCCACGTCACCGGCTTCGCCGGCTTCCATCTTTCGTTCGCCTCGATCGCGATCTTTCCGTTTTTCGTCGCGCTCGCGGAGATCTCAGAGTCGCGCATCCTTCCAAGGAGCCACGCGATCGCGATCGCGATTCTCGGAATTTTGGCCATTTTCGGTACCTATTCGCGCCAGGTCTGGATCTCCCTCCCGATCGGGCTCTTCGTTTTCGCGGTCCTCCGGCTACCCCGGAAAACGGCGATCGCGGTCCTCCTCACCGGCGTCCTCGCCGGAATTCTCCTCGTCCGGATCCCGGCGATCGGCGCGCGGATCTCGGCCGGGATCGGAATCCAGGAACGCCTCGACCTCTGGCGGATCAATTTCGAGTTCTTCAAAATGCGCCCCATCACCGGCATCGGCTGGCACCACAACTTGCCGATGGCGGGCGCCTATTACCGCGCCTTCCGCCCGACGGTCGTTTCGCCGTTCGTCGGCCACGCCCATAGTAACCTCTTCGAATTCCTCGGCGGTCTCGGCACGATCGGCCTCGCTTCGTACCTTTTCTGGACGTGGACGACCCTCCGCCAGTCGCTCCGGGTCGGCGGCGTCCTCGGCGCCGCGTTCTTTTCCGGCTGGCTCGTCTTTCACTTGAATGGACTCACGCAGGTGAATCTCTGGGAATCGAAAGTGCTTCACTCGATGATGGCGTCGATCGCGATGATCCTCGTCGCCCGTTCCGAGCGCGTGCGCGGCGAAAGGACGTCGGCATGAAGGGGGGCGGTTTACCCCGGGTCGCGATCGACGGGCGGATGGTCGGCGAGGTTTCGCACGGAATTTCCCGCTACGTCCGCATGATCGCGAAAGGGCTCGCCGAACTTCCGGCGCTGCCTTATGAGCCGGTCTTTTTTACCGCGCCGGGTATGGGCGCGTACTTCGCGGGATTCGAAACGATCGAGCTCCGTACTCCGTTCCTCGACCCGAAGGAGATCGCGCTCCTTCCGATCGCGCTCTGGCAAGCGAAGGCGAAACTCTACCACTCCCCGAGTTTTTCGAGTCTGCCCGCGGCGCCGTGTCCGTGGATCGTGACGATCCACGATCTGAATCACCTCACTTACGGTGGCCCGATGGAACGCGCGTACTATGAGACCCTCCTCCGAAGCTTCGCCGACCGCGCGAAGATCGTGACGACGGTCTCGGAGTTCTCGAAGATCGAGATCGAGCGGTGGAATTCTCGCCTCCGTCCCGTAGTCGTGTACAACGCGATCGATCCCCAGTTCCTCAAGGAAGGTGGCGACGTCGCGCCGACGCTTACGCGGTTCGGACTGACGCGCGATCGTTATTTCATTTGTCTAGCGACCGAAAAACCGCACAAGAATCTCGCGACGCTCGTCCGCGCGTTCCAAACCTTCCGGGAATCCTCCGCGTTGGCGAAAGAGTTCCGTCTCGTCGTTTCCGTTAAAACGTACGCGAACGAGCCCGGCGTCGTGGGGACCGACGGACTCTCCGACTCCGACGTTCACGCGCTCGTGCGCGGCTCGCGCTCGCTCGTCTTCCCATCGATCTACGAGGGTTTCGGACTTCCGCCGGTCGAGGGAGCAGCGCTTGGC
>JAYVXM010000177.1:0-6904 GCA_043785205.1 Bdellovibrionales bacterium | reverse complement strand
GAATAGAATCCCGACCCTTTTTCGATCGACCTTTTGTTCCGAAGCTTCGAGAGGTCGGTTTCGATGATCGAGGACGAATACCGGAAGAGCGTCGCGCCCGACGCGAGCGTCAGGAGGACGGTGAACGCGACGATCATTTTCGGGTAGCCGGCGACGAGTCGGGCGATCGCCTCGGCGACGAGCGATTTCGGTTTCGCCTTCTTCGGTTCGAGCGTGTGGAAACGGTCGAGTATCGTGAGGAGCGCCGGGAGGACCGTAAAGGTCGCGATCCAGCAAAGGACCATGCCGATCAGCCCGATGATGCCGAACTGCTTGAACCCGCGGAATCCCGTGAGCGCGAGCGAGCCGTAGGAGAGGCCGGCGGCGAGGGCCGCCGTCCAGGTCGCCGAACCGGTATGGGTGATCGCGAGATCGAGCGACGACTCGTGGTCGATGTGATTTCGGCGCTCTTCGAGGTACCGGGCGAGGAAGATGATCGGAAAGTTGATTCCGTTTCCGAGCACGATCGAACCGAGGAACGCCGAATTTGCGTTCAGGTATCCGATGACGAAATAGGCGAGGCCGAAGGTCCAGAACGTCCCGTAAAAGAGCGCGATGAGAAGGGCCAGCGAAGCTCGGAAGGCCCGGTAGAAAAAAAGCATCGCCGCCGCGACGAAGAGCGCGACCAAGATCGTCGAGACCTCGAGATCCTCGACGAGCGCCGCTTGTTCCTCGATCGTGTTCTGGACGCCCCCGGCGTATTCGACGTTGAAATCGGGCGCATAGTTCTTCTTCGGATCGAGTTCCTGGATCGCCTTGAGGACGACGGCCTTCAGCCGGTCGCCGCTTCCATTACTCGGTTTATAAACGAGAATGACTCGTTTCTTTTCGTCCGGAGTGGCGTAATACCCGCCGGGGAAACGATCGTAGTTCGAGGTTTGGCCGGAATATTTCTTCTCGATGGCAGTGAAGTTCAGCGTCGGTTCGGGAACGTAGACTTCGGAAAAGATCGTCAACGGATTCCGGATGATCTGCTCGTACCGGAGCCGGTCGCGGACGTAATCCCGGATGCGCTTGAGGTCGGGAAGGTCGATGTAGAGCGCGCGACGGGCTTTGAAGAAGTCGAGTTCCTTCGCGATATTGTATTCGACGCTCGCGACGACGTCCTTCGGTTCGGCCTGGAGTTTTTTCGCGAGGTCCTCGACGAAGCGTCGCGAGGCGTCCGGATTCTCCGAGAAGACGAGGACCGAAAGATTATCGATCGATTCGAGACGCGAGCGGACTTCGTTCAGATCGAGCACGCTCCGGGCGTTCGTCGGAAGGAGTTCCTCAAGGTCCGTTCGAAGGTTTTTATAGAGCTTCGCCGAATAATAGAATCCCCCCACCGATAGGACGGAAGCGACGAAAAAAATTGGAACTGCGAGTCGAGTCAGCAGTTTCGTCGTGGGATGCATTCCCTGACTAGCTATCCCGGCCCGGCGCGTTTGGAAAGTTCGGGTTCGGAATCCGCCGGAAACGAATGCAACGCGTTAACCCGATGAAGGATTTGTTATTCTTCGGCTTCTGCGATTAACTGAGTTTCATCGTGCCTCTTCCTCGTGTCTTAGAAAATGCGGCCGTCCTCGCCGGCGACTTCAGCTTATTCGTAGCGGATACGTTTCGGGCACTTCCTCGGATGTGGCGCCGTCGCGGACTGGTTCTGAAGCAGTGCGAGGCGATCGGCGTGAGCTCGAGTGGCATCATCGTTGTCGCGGCCGCGTTCATGGGCGCCGTCCTCGGCTACCAGTTTTACGTCGCTTTTCGCCTCTTCAATGCCGAGGCGCTCCTGGGCGGCACCGTCGGCGTCGCGCTTTTCCGCGAACTCGCCCCGGTCATGACTGGGATCATGGTGACGGGCCGCGCGGGTGCCGCGATGGCGGCGGAAATCGGCTCGATGAAGATCTCCGAACAGGTCGACGCCCTCGACGTGATGGCGGTCGATCCGGTCGAATTCCTGATTACGCCGCGAATCATCGCGGGCACGCTCATGGTCCCGCTGCTCGCGATCTTCTTCACCGCGATCGCTTCGATCGCGGGCGCGCTCGTCGCGTGCGGGATTCTCGGCATGGACGCCACGATCTACTGGACCCAGTACGCGAAAGTAGTGGACGCGATCGATCTCGTCCACTGCACGACGAAGGGCGCGGCCTTCGGAATGGTGCTCACCTTGGTGGGCTGCTTTAACGGGTATCGCGCTCAGGGCGGCGCGAGCGCCGTCGGCCTCGCGACGCGGAATACCGTCGTCGCCTCCTGCCTCGCGATCCTCCTGATCGACTATATCCTCACGAGTTTTTTACCCTTCGGATACCTCATTTTAAAGGTGGAATCATGAATCCTACGGAAGCCGGCAAAGCTACGACCGTCCGGGTCGGTCTCTTCACTCTCTTCGGTTTGGCGCTCGTCGGCGCGTTCACCGTCTTCGTGAACGACAAGCCTTACTGGTGGCGGAAATGCGAACCGGTCTATATCAGCGTCGAGGACGCGACGGGATTGAAGACGAAATCCGCCATCCGTTCGCTCGGTCTTCAGGTCGGTTATCTTCACTCGGTCGAGCTCACCGAAACGCGCGTGAAAATCGGCGTGTGCATCACCGCTCCGATCGAAATCCTACCCGATACCCGCGCCTATATCCGCGGCGAGGGATTTTTGGGCGACAAGTTCCTCGAGCTAAAACCGGTCCGGTATGTCGGCGATATCAAGGTCGGTCCGCGTAACCGTCCGGAATCGGCTCCGGCGGCGCCGCCTCCCGAGCCCGTGGCCTCCGCGACCGCCCCGACGACCTCCCTGAACACGCGTACGGAAGATCGCCGACCGAGCTCGCGGAAATCCCCGAGCGGCTTGAAGAGTCCACTGATCCAGCACGAACTCGACGCGAATCCGTCGAAATCGCTCCCGAACTTGCCGGTCGAGATCGAAAAGGAAACCCCGCCGGACACCTCCGAGCTGAATCCCGATCAACAGTCCTACCGGATCAACTCGACGATGTATCGCCTGCTCGACCTTCTGATCCCGTCCGCGTCCGCCGAAGACGTTTCGAACGCGAAGGAAGTCCAGGTCGGAAATAGCAATCGCGATATGGATAAGCTCATCGAGCAGTCGAACAAGCTCATGATCGAGATGACCGATCTCACGAAGAACCTGAAGGAAGGCCTACAGCCGAAGGAACTTCGCGAAACGATCCAGCAGCTGCACAAGACGCTCCAATCCGCCGGCAAGGCGCTCTCTCCCGAAGGCGGCCTGAATTCGACCGCGCGTCGCGCCCTCGAAAAGCTCGAAAAAGCGTTCGAGGCGATGCAGCAACAGATGGAACGGATCAATCGCGGGGAAGGCTCCGTCGGCCGTCTTCTGAACGATCCGGTTTACGCCGACGAAGCGCTCAAGGCGATGAAAAACCTGAATAAACTCCTGAACAAGGCGGCCGACATCCAGCTCATGGTTCGTCTCGGGGCCGAGCAGCTGCCGGCTTACGACGGCGGCCGCGGTTACTTCCAAATCCAGATCTTCCCGAATCCGACCCGCTACTATTTGATCGGGATCACGATCGATCCGCGGGGACGGCGTACGGTTCTGAACACGACGACGACGTCGAACGGCCAGAGTACCGCCGTCAGCAGCGAGCAGATCGAAGAGGGGGGGATTCTCCTCACCGGTATGCTCGGAAAAATTTTCTGGAATCGTCTCGACCTCGCGGCCGGCGCGCTTCACGGTGACGGCGCCGTATCGATCGGTTTTCATCTCGGTCCGGCGGGCTCGGAGCAGGCGCTAACCGTTCGGAACGATCTCTATATCCGCGGTCAGGGGATCGGCTTGAACGACCGGCTCACGCTCATGGCCCAGCCGTTCATTCACAATGAAATCCTCGGCTCGCTTTTTGTGAACGGCGGCCTTGAGTCGTTCCGGAAGTATAACGGGAAGACGTCCGCGTTCTTCGGCGCCGGAGTGACGTTCAGCGACGACGATATCAAACTCCTCTTCGCGTTCAAATAGGCGGACCGAGGAGGCTGGACAATGAGATCATTCTCGCTCGTTTTCCTTATCCTTTCGGTCGGAGCCGCCGCGGGCGAAACCGGCGGTTGGGAGGCGGACGCGCTTTGGAAGGCCGAAAATCCGCGTTTTACCGATAAGGGATCGCGCGAATTCGAATCGGACGGGCCGATGCTGCGATCGATCCGCGTTTCGAAACGGGCGCTCGAGCCCGGCCAGACCTGCGACGAAATGCTCGCCCGTGTCCGCGCGCACCCGATCGGAGCGCCGTTCGCGCTCAATTCGGCGACGCGGTTTTCCGGATGGGACGGCTGGAGCGACGATAACGACGCGGTCGAAGGTTGCGACGGATTTCCCTGCAAGATCAAATTCAATGAACCGGAAAGCCTCGCGATCGCCGCGAAACCGAAGGAAGGGCGCCTCGCCGAGACCCTCAAGCAGGTCGAGGGCCGCATCGCCGAGTACGCGAAGTCCTCCCATCGGCACGGTTACGATCTCCCGGAAGACCCGGTCGATCCGTGGAAGCTTTTCGCCACGCACGGACACGTCGTTCCGCCCGCACTGCTGAAGGCAAAGCCGATTTTTTTCGCGCGCAAATTGAAATTCGGCGAAGGAAACTACCGGCCGCTTCGACAGATTTTCGACGAACGGACCTTTTCCGAGAAGGGACGGGTCGTCCGGATCGCTCGCGACGTCTATACCGCCCATTATTTCGACGGTTGGGGAGAGTGGCTCGAAGTCCGTTGCGCCAAGGACGGCAAGGCGCTTTACGTGCTGCAGGACCTTCTCATGGAGTTCGATCTCCTGAAGAACACCGATCTTTTTTCGCGAATCGCTCGCCCGAAAATGCGTCAGGGCGTCGATCAGGAAAGCCTTCGCTACCAGAAGGACCAGGCGGACGCGATTTTCGATCATCCGGCGCCCGTACCGGCGCGAAAATAAAAACCCCGAGGACGGTGCCGTCCCCGGGGTCGTTCAGGGGGAAATTAGGCGACTTTTTTCGCGGTCGAGCGGCGTTCGTTCTTGAGCACCGGAAGGAGCGCGTTCACGTAGCAGTGCACGAACTCTCCGAAGACGCGCGCGCCCTTCTCGCAGGCGTCGAAGTCCTTCTTCCCGTAGTGGGAGAAGTTCAGATGGAACTGATGAATCGTGTGGAGAACCGCGAGGATGCGATCCCGTGGCGAGTATTCCTTCGAGTCGATGTAGAGGTAGGTGAGGGCGCGGATCGCGGACGCTTCTTCGCTCTCGACCTGAAGGTTCGTGCGCTTGTCGAGCGTCTTCATACCTTCGCCGAGTTCCTTCACGATGTACTCGCGGACGTTCGCGAATTCCTTCGTGCCGACGAGCTCGCTCATCGTGCGCGGATTTTTCGAGTAAATGTATTCGACGCAGTCCGCGATGCTTTCGCGGTCGTCGCGGACGTCGTTTTCACGGAAGAGCCAGGTGAGGGCGCGGTAACCCGTGTAGTTGAAAATGAAACGGCCGAACGGGCTCTCTTCGCCGCGCGAAAAGCTTACCCATTGTTCGCAGTTTTCGATTTGGGACGAAATGAGATCGGTCTTTTTACGGTAAATCATCGATAGATCCTCACCCCGGAGGGGTTTGTTTGGTTGTTGTGTGAGGTAAGGATCGGAATTTTCCTTTGGCTTGGGTAGCGAAGGTTTTTCGACGGTGCGCTTTCGGGAAGAATTACCGCGAGGTAGCTTTCGCAAGGACTTCTACTCGCGGAGTCGAAAGAGGCGAGTCATCGCCGAAAATGAAAAGAGGCGCGGTCGCCCGCGCCTCTTTTCCATGTTTTTCCCGAGAAAATCGGCTTTTTAAGCGAGCGTGAACTCGATCACGCCGTAAAGCACCAGCGCGAGGAGGAAGCCCATGTGGATCACGCCTTTGACGGTCGTGAGCGGGCCGGTCTTCCCTTTGAGTCCGTTGAACGCGAGCGCGAGGATGATGATTCCGTTGATGATCGCGCAAAGCATGAACTTCGAAGTCTCGCTCGTGCCGATCGTCAAATGGTTCGCCGCGGCCATGAAGAAGAGCATCGGGATCGAAAAGAGGGTATTCGTCCGCGAAGCGAGGCCCGCTTTCGCGCCGGCCGCCGCCGCCTCCGGCAACGCCTTGCCACCCGTAGCCGCCGCCGTCGCCGAGGCGATGACGATTTTTTGGTTCGGCCAGATCACGAGCCACACGTTCAGGAACATGATCGTTCCGAGGGTCATTCCGGTCAGGATGCAAACGCCCCAGGAGGTCGCGAAGCTGAAACCCATATGGGCCCGGCCGGTGATGAGGATCAAACCGGTGAGGATCGTGAAGAGCGCTCCGTAGCGGAACCACCAGAGCGCGCGGGGCACGAGTTTTTGGATCGCCCCGGATTTCGTAGCGGCGTCGGTCTCGGCGAAGAACGCTCCCTGAACGAAATTGAAGTAGTAAAGCAGTCCGATCCAAATCACGCCGAAGAAAATGTGGAGCCAGCGGAACAGGAAGAGGACTCCGTCTACGGTAAAGAGGGCTAGATGCATGGGGCGTCTCCTTGAAATTGTGATGAAGTCGGTATGACTCAGATTGTTACCGAGCTGGGAGAAAATCAACTGAAGAGTCGGATATTTGTCGCTCGCGAACCGGTTACCGAGGCGCGTCTAAAGGAGATCGAGGACGCGGCGGAGATCCTTTTCGTCGATACAGGCCTTCGCGACTTCGCGAAGTTTCGGTTTTCCGCGAAAGGCGATACCGAAGCCCGCTCGGCCGAGCATCGGGACGTCGTTCGCGCCGTCGCCGATCGCGACCGTGTGGGTGAGCGGGATGCCGAGTTCGTTCGACTCGTACTTGCAGCCGATCAGCTCGCCCGCGGTGACGATGCACGCGCCGAAGTAGTCGGCGATCGAGATGTCGCCGCACAGGTACTGCT
>JAYVXM010000176.1:0-6916 GCA_043785205.1 Bdellovibrionales bacterium | reverse complement strand
TATCCCGAAGCAGTCCGATCAGCATTTTCGCGTTCCAGCTCAAGAGTCCGAGGAGCGGCAACGCCGCCTCCGGCGAGTCCGCGAAATGCCGGACCTCGGGAAGCGCTAACCCACGGTCGCGCAGCAAGAACGCTTCGACGAAATTTTCGGAAGCCCCCCGCCCCTCGGCCCCCCCAAGCAGTACGGCCTCGCGGTCCGCCGGCGTCGTCGCCGTCTCCATCTTCTCGAGCTCGCGCTCGACGCCGTCGAGGGACCAGGGATCGAGCGCGCGAAGCGAAGCGAACTCGTTTTCGTTCAGGGTCAATGCTTTCCGTTTCGAAAGGTAGCCGACCCATGCTTCGCGATCGGCCTCCGCGATTTCCTCGCACGGTACGCAAGCTGCCTTTTCGAGGAGCCCCTTCGAAAACTTCTTCCGCTGGTCGAGGTCCTTCGAAAGGAAAACCACGACCGAGGCTCCGTCGCTTACCTTCACGAATTCCGGCTCGCAAAGTTCAAGCAATGGCTCGGGATGCTTCAAACTATGGGCCTGCTTCACCACCACGAGTTTTCCGCCGCCGCCGAGCGAAAGCGACCGGGCCGCGTCCATCACGTCGGAAGTGTCGCAGTCGCTCGCGTCGAGGATCGTTTCCCGGAACGCCGACGAAAACGCCGTCATCGACGATGCACCGGAAGCGGACTCCTCCCCGAAGACCGCGCTCCGCACGCGCTTCAAGAGCTCCCGGGACTTCATGGCCTCACCTCCGTAAAACCAATACACGGGTCGGAGCTTTCCGCCTTCGAGTTCCTTTTGAATCGTTTTCGGTTCGAGTTTTGGCATCAGAACCGCGCGATCATCGCTTCTTGCACGTCGCGCATCATCTCGTGCGCCACTTCCTGCAGGGTTCGATCGAATTCCGATTCGTTGATCAGGCCGGCGGTCGTCCCGTATTCGATCTTCTGGTTGTTCGCGGCGAATCGACGGGAGCGCGCGAAAGATGATTCCCAAATGATGTCGGTCGCCGTGCCGGCTTTTTGGCGTCGGAGGTGAAAAGAGCAGGTGACGTCGGCCTGGTATTCGGTGGCGACGAAGATTTGGATCGCGCTCACGGCGACCGGAAAGATCGAAGCGGCGTCCGTTTTCGCCGACGGCGTATAGGACGCCCGTTCGACGCTCGTCAGAAGGACCGCGTCGGCGAGCTCGGGGCGATCGACGAGTTTCACCCGATGACTCGTCAGGAGCGCTTCCACGAGCTCATTATAGACGAGATTCTCGACCCCGGGCTTGTAGCTTAGATTCTTCGCCGGGAAGACGTAGATCGACGAAACGCCGAGCTCCTTAAGGCTATTCGTCTTGGCGTTCTGAAGCGCGTATCCGCAACCGAAACCCGCCAGAACCGGCCCGAAGCCGGCCAGGAGAAATAACGCTGTGCGAATCGCTTGGGGGAGCCGGATCATGTATTTCGGTCGTACCCTATGGGCTTCGACTCCATCAAGGATATCCTCGCGAAGATTCGCGCCCGAAATCCCGCCCTCCAAACCCGTTTGGAGGAAGCGATCGCCGTGGAGGCGTGGGAAAAGACCGTCGGTCCCCAGATCGCCCATCACGCCCGCGCCCTCAAGGTCGAAGCGGGCGTCCTCTGGGTCGAAGTGGACCACTCCGTCTGGCGGACCGAACTCCACCACCGAAAGCGCCAGATCCTCGAGAAGCTGAACGAAGCGTCGGGCAAGGCGTCGCTGACCGATCTCTTCCTCATCGAGCCGAAGCGAACTGGCGATTCTAAACGGGGCTCGCGACCTGGAAAACCCGCAATAAAATAAAGACGATCAAAAGCAGGAAAATGAAAAGCAGGAGCTTGAATGTCCGAATCGTTTCCGGTCGATTCCGGAACGAGACCGCCGACACCGGCGCGACGTCGTTCGGGTAGTCCTTCGCGGTACTTTCCGGCGCCATCCCGACGGCGTTCGCGTTCACCGCGTCCCGCGCTTCGCGCATCATGTCCTTCGCCGAGTGGGCGAGATAAGGCGCGTTCGTCGGCTGGGTCGCGGTGACCGTTTCCGTGTCCGTCTCGGTCGATTCCTCGTGAAAGTCCTCGGTTCGTGCGAGCGCTACGCCTAGCATGCGGATCGATTCGTCCCGTTCGTGGAGATAGATCCAATACCCCGACGCCGGGCAGACCTCGTCCATTTCACGCAGCTCCCCGGACTGCATTCGTTCGAGAATGACTTCCTTCGGGAACGGACCGGAAATGCGATTCTCCTTCGTCCGGATAAGAAAGTTCATCGGTCTAAGCGGCTCCCCCGGTTAATGCCGTCACGGTCCGGCCTTCGGCGTCGAGGAAGGCGCGGATCGCCGGATGGGTCGCCTTGCGGAATTCGGCGGGTTTACCCCAGAAAACGATCTCGCCTTTGTGGAGAAAGGCGATCTGGTCCGCGAGGAGGAGCGCGGAAGGAATATCGTGCGAAATCACGATCGAAGTGAGGTGGAGCTCGTCCTTCAGCTGCTCGATCAGGTCATCGACCGTCGTGCGGGTCACCGGATCGAGTCCCGTCGTCGGTTCGTCGTAAAGCAGGATCGAAGGTTCACGGATGATCGCGCGCGCGAGCGCCACCCGCTTCTTCATCCCGCCGGAAATTTCGTTCGGCAGCTTATCGTGCGAAGCACGGTCCATGCCGAGAAGATCGAGGGCCTTCGTGACCTTGTCCGTGATCTCCGTCTCCGAAAGCTTGGTGTGCTCGCGTAGCGGGAACGCCACGTTTTCGAAGATCGTGAAATCGTCGAAGAGCGCGGAGTTTTGGAAGAGCATCCCGAAGAGCTTGCGGTGCTGCATGAGCTCGCGACCCCGGATCTTCGCCATGTCTTTTCCGCCGACCCAAACCTCGCCCGAGTCGGGGCGAAGAAGACCGAGGATATGCTTCAACGTGACGGATTTTCCGGCGCCCGAACTTCCGAGAATATAAGTCAGCTGGCCCGGGGGGAAATCGATCGAAACGCCCTTCAAAATCTGATCGCGGCCCGCGCGAAAAGACTTGAAGACGTTCACGAGTTTTACGGTTCCCTGGGGGTTGCGGTTTTCCATAGCGATCACTCGAACTTCCGGCGCACGCGCCGAGACACGGAGGTCAGGACTTCATAGGGGATTGTGCCAGCGGCCTTCGCCTGAGTCCATGGGTCAAGTCCCTCCCCGAAGATCCGCGCCCATTCGCCGACCGCCGTCGACGCGTCGCATTCGATCATGCTCACGTCCATGCTCACGACGCCGAGGAATCGGCGCAATCGTCCCCCGAGGAGCGCCCGCCCGCCGGCATCGCCGATCCCGGAATTCATGCGGTGAAGGCCGTCCGCGTAACCGGCGGCGAGAATCGCGACCTCCACTCCGGGATCGCTCCCCTTCACTCGGAAGTGAGCGCCGTAGCCGGCGCTCTCGCCGGGCTTCACGAGTCGGCGCGCGGCGACCTGGGTCCGCAGCTCCATCGCCGGGGAAAGTCCGCGCGCGGGCGCGCCCGGCCACGGCGGAACGCCGTAGAGCGAGATTCCCGGACGAACGATGTCGGTCCATCCGTGCAGGCCGAATTCGCGCGCGTTCCAGATCGATCCGCTGTTCGCGAGATGAAAGAGCGTATCGGTCCAGATCGACTTCACCGCGCCGGTGATCCCGCGAAAGACTTCGAGCTGCTTCTTCGTCAGCGCGTGGGAAGGATCTTCCGCGACCGCCAGGTGGGTCGCGACCCCTTCCGGGCGCCACTCGCCCGGTTTTTCCCTCAACTGGGAAACGATCTGGCCGACGAGTCCGGCCGACATCCCGAGGCGATTCATCCCGGTGTTGAACTTCAGATGGTACTTGAGGCGTTCGGGCCATTTCCCCTTGAGAAACCGTCGCCAATCCTCGTCCGACGCGATCGTCGGCGTGATACCGAAGCGCTCGCAGTACTGGCCCTTCTCGTCGCTCCAATTCGTCGCGCCGGAAAGCGCCATGATCCGGGTCTTGCGGCCCTTCGCGCCGAGCGCCTCTCGGATCTCGCGCGCTTCGTCGAGCGTGGCGACACCGAATCCGTAGAGATTCCTCGACTGGGAAAGCGCGCGCGCGGTGAAGACCGCGCCGTGCCCGTAGGCGTCCGCCTTGATCATCGGAAGGATCGCCTGGTCACCCGCGAGTTCCTGGATCGCCTTGAAATTTTCCCGCAACGCCTTTCCGGAAACGATCGCCTCCACGCGGTCGAACCGGGAGGTAAGCGGAGCGTTTGAGTGCTCGAAGGAGTCGTCGTCGAAGGCGCCGTCCTGGTCGAGTTCGTCGTCCCGCGGGACTTCCCCGTGCCCTTTACCGCGGACTTTCCCCTGCGCGCGAGATTTTCCCCCGGGACCGGGATTGATCCGGAGCTTCGCCCAGTTTTTCTTCGAGGACTCGGAATCCATGGCCTCAGATTACCGGCGATTAGGCGTTCTGACGAGCATAATGGCGGGAGGCCCGGGCGAGGAGCGCACCGAGAAAGTCGCGATGAAGGACGCTATCGACCCCCGATTCGGTGACGACGAGAATTCCGAGCATGCGGGACGGACCGGCGTTCGGGTTTCGGGACTCGGTCATCGGCCAGGCCTCGAAATTCGCAATTCCGAGCCGCGAGAGCATCACCCGCCCGAGCGGCGGATATTCCCAAAGATTTTTCGATCGCCCGCGAGCGACTTCCGCGTGGATCTCCGAAACGAGCCCCGTTTCGAGCGCGAAACTCATTCCGCCCGCGCCGATGATCGACTGATTCGAAGGGTAGCCCGCTTCCGCGGAGAGGATCGCGACTCCCTGGAGGGCGTCGTAACGGAAGAAGAGAACCGGACTCTTCGTCGCGCCCGAAACGGACTCGACGAGTTTCTGCTCGAGCCGGGGGATGTCGCGGATCCGGCGCGCCTCGGTCTCGAACTCCTCGAGCAGGATTTGTTCCCGGCGGAGGCGATTCGATTCGAACGTTTCGCTCCTCGCCTCCCGCGCGGCGATGAACTTTCCGAGCTCCGAGGTCAGGTGAAGTTCCGGGTTCGGGAGCGAGATCGCGGAAGGGCGCGGAACGAAGGGTGGCGGATTTTTTCGGAGCTCCCGGAGCCCACGCCGCGCGACCGGAGCCGCGGACGCCGGGGCCAGCGCGGGAATCGGAATTTCGACGATCGCCGGGGCCGGTTTCGGCGGCACTATCGGCGCCGCGACCGCCGCTTCGACCGGCTTCGCCGCCGGTACCGAAGTCGCCGGGCGCAAGAAGGCGAGCCCGAGAAAGAGGAGTCCGAGCAGCGAGCCCGATACAAAAATGAGGATCACGAGCGGACTCGTCGAGGCGGCGACGGGCGAGTGGACTTTTTCCATGACGAAAAAGGCGTTCCAGCCCGGAAGACGGGTGAAACGAATCGTCGTCGGATACCCCTCCCACGATTTCGAAGCGAGGTGGTGCGCGCGAGCGGGATCGGACGAATCGCGCTCTTCCCGCCGGTAGAGGTCGGCGAGCGCGCTCGTGCGGATCCCGACTTCGGCCGCATTCGTGTGCGCGAGAACGAGGCCCGTCTCTTCGATGAGGTACCGCTTCAGGCCATCGGCGATCGGCGCTCCGGTCAGGACGGCGGCCGGTCGAAAGGCGATGACCGAAGCGTGGATCGCGTCCGCCTCCGGAAAGATCGCGAGCCGAAGCGTTTCGGCGCTCGGATCACTCGCGAGCTCGGGGCCGACGAGCGGAAGGATCACCCGGGAATTTCGTTTTGCGATCTCGGCGGGTAAAATCCGGTAAAGGGCCTGTTCCCATACGCCGTCCGCCTCGAACCCGAAGGTTCGGCTTACGCCGGAGGGCGTCCTCGCCCAGACCGAGGCCGAGACCACCCCGGTGGGCAGGCGCCGGTGGTCGGCGAACGGAATCGCGCGGATCGCTTGGGTCTTGAGTTCGAGTAGGCGCGTCTCGATCCGTTCGGCTTCGTGACCAAAACGTTCGTCGAGTTCACGGGATTCGGAGGTCCGGTGCGCGCGCGCGATCGCTTGCGTGCGGCGCGACTCGACGAGATATGCGCCCGCCACGACGCTGAATACGATCAGCGCGAGCAGCCCATAGCGGAGATTGAATGACTGAGTCCGGTCTTGTCGCGGAGCGCCCAAGGCGGTATACCCTCCTCCCATAAGGGTAGCATGACTCCATCCACTTCGACCCGAACCCCCCATGTTTTGATTCTCGGCTCGGGCATCGCCGGCCTCTCGGCGGCTTTAAAATTCGCCGGCGGAAAAACCGACATCCGCGTGACGCTCCTGGCGAAGACCGACGCCGCCGAAGGCGCCACGCGCTGGGCTCAGGGCGGAATCGCCGCCGTCTGGTCGAAACAAGACAGTTTCGAGGAGCACGTCCGCGATACCCTCGTCGCCGGCGCCGACCTCTGCCACGAATCGATCGTCGATCTTTGCGTGCGCGAGGGCCCCGCCCGGGTGCGCGAGCTGATCGAACTCGGCGTCGAGTTCACGAAGTCCGAGGCCGACGCGGCGAAGCCGGTAGCCGACGCGGTCGATCCGGCAGAAGCGTTCGACCTCCACCGCGAAGGCGGCCACGGCCAGCGCCGGATTCTCCACGCCGCCGATCTGACGGGCTGGGCGATCGAGAAGGCGCTCCTCGCCCGAGTCGCGACGAATCCACGCATCTCCGTCCTCGAGGATCATTGCGCGATCGATCTCATCACCGAGGGCAAGCTCGACCGCGCGGCCGGTAAATCCGTCGCGTCGCCCGGGCGCTGCCTCGGGGCCTACGTGCTCAATACCCGCTCGGGCCGGGTGGAAACGATTTCCTCCGACCTGACGATCCTCGCGACCGGCGGCGCCGGAAAGGTTTACCTCTACACCTCGAACCCGGACACCGCGACCGGCGACGGAATCGCCATGGCCTACCGGGCGGGCGCGAAGGTCGCGAACCTCGAGTTCATCCAGTTCCACCC
>JAYVXM010000175.1:0-2059 GCA_043785205.1 Bdellovibrionales bacterium | reverse complement strand
TCAGCCGGAACGTGTCCGCCGCGTGGACGTAAACGGGAAGGTCCGGGCGCCGCGCGACGAGTTCCGGGACGCCGGCGACGTGATCGTGGTGGCTATGGGTGAGGAGGATGCCGGTCAGGCGATAGCCGTGCGCCTCGAGGTCCGCGACGGGACGGAGATCGCGCTGGGGATCGACGATCATCGCGTCCTTGGTAGACGGATCGAGAATGAGATAGATGAAATTTCGCATCGTCCCGAGTTCGTACTGGGCGATGATCTCACCCGGAACGAGTCCGATGGCTTGGCCGGAACTGAGGTGTGCGGGAAGGGACATAGATTTCTTGACCGGAACCGTTTTGGCGTACCCCTGAAGTATGCCTGAGAATCGGCAAAGGCCAGCGAGATTCGATACCGCGGCGCGTGGATAATGCGGGGCTCCGTTTGTCGAGACGATAGCGGTTTTCCGGGGCGTCGGATAGACCTAGTCTATATATGACAGCATCGGGTCAGTCCGGATTTGGTTCAGGGTTTGGATGGTCGCAGGGTCGGGTCGCGGCTCAGCCGCACGTGAAGATCCCCGACGGCACCTACGAAGAGGAGCACGGCCGGCGCGGGTTTTTCGGCCGGACGAGCCACCTCTACCACCGGCATCCGCCGACGGGCTGGACGCGGATCGAAGGAGAGCTGAAACCGCGTGCCTATTACGCGACGAAATTGGAGGGCGCCGACGGGTGCCCGCGCCCGAAGGGCGAAGTCAACGGACGTCCGGCGGAGCTGCTCGAAAATTCCGACGTCCGGATCGGGCTCGCAAAACTTCCCACGGAAATGACGGTCCTCGCGCGGAACGGCGATGGCGACGAAGTCCGGTTCGTTCACGAAGGCGCCGGTATCCTCGAGACCGATTACGGCGATCTTCCGTATTCCGCGGGGGACTACCTAGTCGTCCCGCGGGGCGTGACCTATCGGTACGTCGCGACGACGCCGAACGTCCACCTCGTGATCGAGTCGGTCGGTGAGATCGAACTCCCCGAACGCGGAATGCTCGGCCGCCACGCCCAATTCGATCCGATGATCATGCGGACGCCGAAACTCGCCGGAGAAGAAAAGAAAACCGGCAAAAACTCGGCCGGCGAATGGGAAATGCAGATCAAGCGCGAAGGCCGGTGGACGAAAGTCTTCTACCCGTTCAATCCGATTAACGCCGTCGGCTGGAAGGGCGACCTCACGCCCTGGGCGATTCACGTCGACGAGATTCGTCCCGTCGTTTCCCCGCGCTACCACCTTCCGCCGTCGGTCCACACGACCTTCCTCGGACGAAACTTCGTGATCTGTTCGTTCCTCCCGCGTCCGCTCGAGAGCGAAGAGGGCGCGATGAAAGTGCCGTTTTATCACCGGAACATCGATTTCGACGAAGTCATCTTCTACCACGCCGGGAACTTCTTCTCCCGCGAGGGAATATCCGCGGGCTCCGTCACCTGGCACCCGCAGGGCATTCACCACGGCCCGCATCCGAACGCGGCGACGAACGCCGCCGATAAGGATTACACGCACGAGATCGCGGTCATGGTCGATACCCGGCATCCGCTCCGCGCGACCGCCGCGGCCGAGGGCGTGGAATTCCGTGAATATCACATGAGCTGGCGTGCCGACCAAAAACGCTAAGGGCCAGGCGCGGCCGAAAAAGAAGCCGAAGAGCGTTCCGGTGGACGAGCCAAAGGGACTCCCGAAAGGATTCGGCGCGCTCGGACGGAGCCGCATCGAGTTCGTCGCGCTGATCGCGGTCGTCGCGTGGCTCGGAGTGATGCTGATCGCGCGCACGATCGCCCGCGGCGACGACTTCCTCGTCTTCTATCGGGTGGCCCAGCGATTCTGGGACGGGGTCCGTCCGTACGACCAGGTCACCTACGGAAACATGGTCTTCAAGTACCCGCCGTGGATCCTTCCGTTTTTCCTTCCGTTCGGTTTCGCCGATCTGACGACCGCGAAGACCCTCTGGGGATTCATCGAGGCCGCGTCGCTCATCGCGATCGTTCTGCGAATCCACCGGGGCACCGGCGGATTTCCGGGCGTTCGACCCTGG
>JAYVXM010000174.1:0-6942 GCA_043785205.1 Bdellovibrionales bacterium | reverse complement strand
GGCACCGGAGTCGGACTCGCCCCTTGCTCGGGCAGAAAGAACGAACAGAGCTCGGGCGGACTCCGCTCGACCTTCCGGTCGATCTCAGCGACCGCTTTCTCGAGCAGGGAGCAAAAAACCGGAGAGCCGGCAGCAATAAACCTAAATCGACGCGCGTTTAGGAGTGCTTCGGCGATCAAAATCGGTTTCGAGGTCCCCTGACTCGCGAGGTCGACCTCGAAGTTCCCATGGATGCGCCGGGATAGTCGGGCGTCCTCGAAGTTCCCAACTTCAAAAAGAGAATTGGCCGCCTGGGCGAACGCCTTTCGGTCGACTTCGGAAAACTTCCAAATTCCGAGGGGTTTTTCGAGGCCAGACATCGCGACCGTTCCGTCGGAATAAATCCGAAGCGAAAAGGCCGGGCAGACATCCTCGTTACAAAGCGCACCGAAGTCATCCCACCGAAGAATGAGGTCTCGATCGAGTTCCGAATCGCCCGAAAACGAGTTCGGATCGAAACTCGCAAGTGACGGATCGCCCTCCTCCGTACAGCCGATCGTTAGTCGACCGCGAATGCGGGTTCCGGATTCGGGAATCGGCCAATCCCCCGGGAAAACGGCGTCAATTTTCAAAGGCGAAGGTTTTGAGACGAGGGAGTAAACCGCGATCGATAGGACCCGGGCGCTCCTGCCCTCTTTCGGCTCGGAACGCATGATTTCGACTTGCGCGTTTTCGTAGCGACTAGGCGCGCACGTTTTTTGAGGAATCGTACCCGGGATGGCATCCTGAAATCCCATTTTCGCGGGTAACGCTTTTTCCTCGGCCACGCCCTGAACCAAGGGACTTGGAGCGGATACCGACTTTAAATCCGCTGGTGGCACCGCCGAAATGGCGGCGACCGGTACGGGACTCGCGCGCTTCAGTCCGTCGCGAAAAAATAGGCCTCCCCAAATTAAGGAGGACGCCACCGCTATTCCAACTCCGATCCGCGCGCGAGAATCCATCCTCTCACGATAGCGGGATTCTTAAAAAACTCCAGCGGGAGCCGCTGGGCCGCGGTTACCGCACTCGGAAGACGCGTGAGGCAATTTTATCCAATGCTTGCTTCCGTCTCCGTACCAAAACTCGTCGGCTAGCCGAGCATCCTGCCCTGATAACTCCCCCGCTCCCGCATGAGCCCGAGGATCCGGTTATACGGGAGCCAGTGGGTCTTCGACCAGTCGGGCGCGATGAGCTCCGCTTGGTGCGAGGCCTTCGCCTGGAGACGTTCGACGTAGATTGAGGGATCGAGGTGCTCGAGGAATTCGATCGCGCGCTCGGCGTATTCGTCGACCGTCAGGATCGGAAAGGGCGAAGACGCGTACATTTCCGCGAGTTTCGTGTATTTCAAGACCATCATCTGGTGAAGCTTCACGCCCCGCACGCCGGACCGGTTCATCTCAAGGGCGGCGTCGCGGGCCGCCGTCGGCGAGTCGGTCGGCGCGCCGAAGATGAAGTGAGCGCAGGTATGGACGTGTGGGGCCCGTTCTCGCATCTTTCGGAGCGCTTCGCGCGAGCAATCGCCGTCGTGGCCGCGGATGAACCACTCGAGCGTCGGATCCTCGAAACTCTGCACGCCGAGCTCGAGCGAGACGTAGTGTTTCCGGGCGAGCTCTTCGAGGAGCTCGATCACCGAATCCGGTAGGCAGTCGGGGCGCGTCCCGATCGCGAGACCCGCGATGTCCGGATGCGAGAGGGCCTCGGTGTAGATCCCGCGGAGGTAGTCCGCGTCCGAGTAGGTGTTCGTATAACTCTGGAAGTAGGCGATGTGCTTTTCGGAACCGAAGCGTTCGCGGGTACCCGGGAGGCGAGAATCGATTTGCGCCGTGATTTCCCCGCCGCGGCCCTGCTTGCCGAAGAAGCTCGAGCTTCCGCGCACGTCGCAGAACGTGCACCCGCCCTTCGTGATCGTCCCGTCGCGGGTCGGGCACGTCAGGCCGGAGTTCACCACGACTTTATACGTCTTCCCGCCGAACGTTTCGCGGAGGTAGCGCGAGTAATGGTAATAGAGGGAATGATCCTCCGCGGGTTGGACCACCCGTGAGGAGGCGATCCCCGGATCGCTGGACTGAAGGGAGACTAGTCCGGAGCCGTCCAGCGACTCGAGAGTCACCTCCGTGCGGTGACTCATGCGCTCGACTCCGCCGAAGAATCGGCTTGAGCGGTCGTGAGTCCGGCGACCGGTGGCGGCGCCGCCTTCCAGTCCTTGTGCTTATCGGTCCCGCGCGCGGTACCGAAGATCGAGCGGAGCTGCCCACAGGCGGCGGAAATATCTCGGCCGCGCGAAATCCGCACGGTGGCGGTCACGCCGCCGTCGAGGAGATAGCGCTGGAATGCCTTCACGCGGGCGTCGTCGGGACGTTTGAAGTCCGCGCCGGAATGCTCGTTGAACGGAATGAGGTTCACCTTCGAGGGAATCCCGCGGATGAGCTTCACGACCCGCGCGGCGTCGGCGATCGAGTCGTTGAAATCCTTGAGCATCACGTATTCGAACGTGATCCGGCGATGCGGCCCGAGCGGGAAATTTCGGCAGGCTTCCATGAGGGCCGCGATATTCCACTTCTTGTTCACCGGCATGATCGCCGAGCGCTGCTCGTCGTTCGAGGCGTTCAGCGAAATCGCGAGGGAAACGTCGACGCGGCGGCCGAGCTCCTCGATCGCGGGCACGAGCCCCGAGGTCGAAACGGTGACTTTCCGTTTGGAGAATCCCATTCCGTCCTGATCGAGCATGATCTGGCAGGCTTTCGAAACGGCGTCGAGGTTATGGAGCGGTTCGCCCATCCCCATGAAGACGATGTTCGTGATCGGCGCGCGCCGGCGGAGCTCGAGGACTTGGGTGACGATTTCGTGGCAACCGAGCGAGCGATCGAGACCCTGGACGCCGGTGAGGCAGAACTTGCACGCCATCGCGCAGCCGACCTGGGACGAGATGCACGCGGTGAGGCGGCCCCACTTCCCGGAGTCGACCGTCGACTCGGTTTCGCGGCCGGAATACCGGACGCCGTTCGCGATTTGTTTCGCTTCCGAACGCTCGGCTTCCGTCTCGGCCTTTTCATTCAGCCGATCGATCGCCTCGTCTCCCGATTTTTCCTGGAGCGCGGCCGGAATGATAACCGACTCGATCGTCTTCGCGTCGTGCAGGGTCCAGAGAAACTTATGGGTCCCGTCGAGCGCCTGATTCGAAACGCGCTCGGTGAGCCGGAAGATCTCGACGTTCGCCTTCAGCCACGCGCGAAGATCCTTCGAGACGTCGGTCATCTCGTCGAAATCGGTGATGAAACGCTGGTAGACCCAGTGGAAGATCTGCTGGGCCCGGTAGGCGGCTTGCTTCTTCGCCTTCCGCTCGGTCTCCTCCGGCCCGATCTCGCGCCCGCGAACGCGCGCATGCGGAAGGATGAGTTCCGCGAGATCGGCCTTGGTCAGGGACTGGAAATAGATCATGGGGTTAGACGTCTAACACGCCGCAAGAGCGGCCTCAATGCCTACCTCGCCCGTCCGAAAACGAGATCTAGCCGTTCCAAGTCCCCGGACTGTATAGAAATTGCTCTCTTTCATTATTTACTAGACGCGACGCGTCTATGCCCGTAAATACGGCCCAACCAAAAACTTAGGGGGTGCCATGCGTTCGTTCTCTTCTCTTTCTCTGTTTTCCGTCCTTGTCCTTCTCCTCGCGCTCAGCGGGTGCATGAAGGAATCGGCTTCCTCGAATATCGATGGAAGCTGCAAAACCGGATTCGTCGATGCGTACAACGCAACCGTGAACTCGACCCGCGTCGTCGGTGAGCTTCTCGCTCGCGGAAGCACGAGCGGCGCCGAACTCAGCGCCGCGCTCGATCACGCGCACGCCGATTGCGCGAATCTCATGAATAACTATGCGGGCAGCGGAAGTTGCGAAGCGGGTCGCACGGGGCAAGCCGAAGACCTGAAGTCGAACTGCGACACCGTCGACGCATTGATCAAGATCCAGGCCGCGAATGGCGCCATCGATGGCGCTCCCGCGACCGGACTGACGAGTCTCGAAATTCTCCGCTAAGCGGCGAAGAAAACCAGACTCGGTATGAAAAGGCATGAAATCCCCCGGTTTCATGCCTTTTTTTTATTTCCCCTCTCCGGCCGTGGTAGGTAGACCGCATGCATCGCCTCGCCGCCGAAATCGAAGCCGTCGATCCCCGCTTCCGCGCCGGCGCCCTTTTCCGAGCGCGCGCCGCGACGCTCGCCGCGTTCGCGGACATTCGCGCCGGACTTCGCGCGGGGATGACGGAAGACGAAGCCCGCCGGCTCGCGCTCGACGTCTTCGCGGCGGCCGGAGTGGCGAAGCACTGGCACAAACCTTACGTCCGCTTCGGACCGGGCACGGCCCTCACCTTTCACGATCCGCTTCAACCCGAGTACCGCCTCCGCTCGGGCGACGCCTGTTCGATCGACCTCGGCCCGGCCGTGCCCGACGCCGAGCTCGGCCTCGACGTCGAAGGCGATTACGGCGACACGTTCGTATTCGAGGGCGACCGCGCGCCGAATCCCGACGTCGAACGGTGCGCGGAAGCGGCGCGCGCCGTGTTTCGCGAAGCCCGCGACGCCTGGCTCCGGGAGCGCCTCACGGGAATCGAGCTCTACGCCTTCATGCGGGAGCGCGCCGAAGCGCGCGGTTACGTGCTCCTCCCGAAAGTCGACGGCCATCGCCTCTCCGACTTTCCCCACCACCGCCACGCGAAGGAGCGGCTCGCGGAAATCCCGTTCGCGCCGACGAGCTCCCATTGGGTCCTCGAACTTCAGCTGAACGACCCGGCCGGTCGCTTCGGGGCGTTCTTCGAAGATCTTCTTTTCGACGAGTCGACCGCGGTCTAGAGAATTCCGCGCGCGCCGATGAGCGCGGCGACGCCGAAACGAAACGGATGCAGGGTCAGGCGGTTCTGCTTGAGCGCACGCGCGAGGCTTCGCCACGTCGAGGCCACGTTACCGGCTTCCGACCACGCTTCGAAATCGGCACGGTTCATCGCGAATCCTTGGACCGGCACCCGGTGGCGCTCCCGGAGGATTTTCACGACTTCGCCGAGATCGCTCCGGCGCTCCGCCGACACGCCGGAAAGGTCGGGCTCGTTGAATTCCTGGAGCTCGCCCTTCCGGAAGACGAGGAGGATCGAGCTTTCCGCCGCGGCGTCGTTTCCTTCGAGGTGAATAAAAATTCCGAAGCTGCTCGGAAGGAGTTTTCCCCAACCCGCGCGGATCGCCGAAAAAACGAAGTGTTCGTCCCACTCCGGAAGTCGCCCGCGCGAGGGCTTCAGCTCCTCGCGAAGCTCCATCACTTGGTCGTAAATCGCACCGTCGGTCTTCAGTACCTCGGCGATCGCCCGGTCCATCTCGGCGATATCGATCGCGACGATCTTCCGCGTCGACCCGATCGCGTTCACGGCCTCGGTGACCGGCGTGCCCGTCGAAAAGAGGAGTTCGTCGCGATCCCCGACGACCCGAAGAACGCGGTCCGCGTGATGGGCGATGAAAACAATTTCGGATTCGGAGGCGCCCTTCGCCTTTTTTCGCGGATAGAGCGTACGGTTCAGCGAATCCCAGTCCTGGCCCAAATCCATTATTTCAGTACCCCCGAAAAGTCGTCGCCCATCTGAAATCCGGTGAGCTCGTTGGCGGCCGCTTCGTCCGTGTGCTTCGCCATGAGGCCCGCGAGATTCCCGGCGACCCGCTTTTCGCGACCGGCCTCACCGAGTCCCGTCACCGAAATCGGCAGCACGCCGCAGGGTGGGGTTTCGAGCTCGAATCGGTTCGACTCCGCTCCGGCCTCCTCGGCCTCCACTCCGCGGGCTCCGGCCGGCGCCCTCCGCGAAAGAACGGCGGAAAGGTCGGAAATCGACACCTCATTCTCGAAACGGATTTCGGCGACGACGGCGGAGCGCGAGCCGTTGAAGACGAAGAGTCCGGCGCGACCGCTGCCGGATTCGAGGCCTCGCTTGAGGCAAACGAGATCGATCCGCGGATCGCTCACGCCCATTTCGGGCGTCGCGTGCGCGAGGGAAAGCATCGAGGCGACGAACTGCTTCCAGTCGGTCGAGATCTGACTCGCGTTCGCGCCGGCGCCGACGAGGATCGGATCGAAGAGCACGAGTTTTCCTTCACCGGCTCCGTAGACGTAGTAGCGAGTGCCGATATTTAGGTCGAGCTTCGTCCGCGTGCGGATCGCCGCTTCGAGGTCCGCGCGGACTTCGCTCGACATCGGCTGGTGCTTCGAAAGGACGAGGACCCGACCCGCCTCCGTCCAGTCGATCAGCTTCCGCCACTTCTCGGTCGTGAGGATCACGTTCGGCTCGACGAAGGCGATCTTCGCCTCCTCTTCCCAAACGAGGGCTTCCGGCGACGCGATTAAGCGCGCCTGGGTATCGAGCGTGAGCCGGAGCTCCGGCCAGAAGAGCGAGCTCGCTTCCTTCGTCGTGGCGTCGGTCATTTTTCCGTCGGACCAGAGGTGGGCCGTGAGGCAAAACGCCTTCGTCTCGAGTTCGAGTTCGCGGGCGAGCAGCGTCGCGGCGAAAAGCTCGACGCGCTTTCGGAACGCGTTCGAAAGCGAAAACCATTCGGTTTCGTCGAGGAGGATTCCGCCGCCGCGCGATCCGAGGACGAGGAGCGACTTGAGGATGAGGTATTGTTTTTCGGAATCCGTAAGCCGCGTGAAGGGGCCGAAGCCGGTCCAGTGGAGGATGGGCGCCGCCCGCGCTTCGCCGACCATCGACTGGCGCGTGGCCGCCTCGCCGATCATGCGGTCGAACGCCGGAAAATCCGGCATTCCCCGCCCAGTGAGCTGGAAAAGGTTCGAGTACGCGAGGCTCGGATCGGCTTCGGGTGTAAAGAGTTCGGCCTGGACGACGTCGACGCCGAGCGACCGCTTGCGCACTTGCTGGGATTGGCGGATGCGAAAAAATT
>JAYVXM010000173.1:0-2066 GCA_043785205.1 Bdellovibrionales bacterium | reverse complement strand
ACGGACTTCCTCCAAGTGAAGCCAGCGGTCGCTCCGGTCGACCTCACGACCGTGAAGGGTGTGAGTGGGTCGACCTATCCGAAGGACCCGTCGAACCTGATCGCGACGGGTGCCCCGATGGAAGGCGTCGAGCGCTCGCCGGAAATGGCGAAGGGTGATTCGACGAATCAGCACCTCGCCGAGATGATGGGCGACGCGCCGCCTTGCGATAGCTGCGGACACACGACGGTCCGGAACGGCGCTTGTTACAAGTGCCTGAACTGCGGAAATTCGATGGGCTGTAGCTAACCGCCATTCTAGTTTCAAATGATGTTTCAAATGAAGTTCCAAACGAGATCAGCCTGACCAGAGTTTCTGGCCGACTGAATCTTCAGACACCCGAAAGATCGTCGTCCTTCGCTCGGTCGGAAGGATTACGTTAGATCGCTCATCCCGCGTAGCCCGGAATGGCTTTTGGCCAAGCGGAAGGGAGAGGGGCGACGATCTCCAGGGATTTCCCCGAATTCGATGGGAGCACGAGTTTCCACGCATGCAACCACACGCGTTCCGAGGGGGCCCCGCCATAGGTGGGGTCCCCAAGGATCGGCGAGCCCAGGTGCGCGAGCGTCGCCCGAATCTGGTGGTGGACCCCCGTTTCGATGCGGATCTCGACGTCGGAGACCGATCCTCCGCCGGCGACGGCGAGATTTTTCACGGTGAGAATTTCGCTGATCGCGCGGCTCGGCTCGCCCCGGATTTTTTTCAGGTCGAGCGGGCCGGCGACCGCCCGCATCCGCTTTTTAGACTTCAAATCGTGGCCGAGCGAAAGCTCGATCCGACCCATCCGGAGTCCCGCGCCGTCGGTCGGTAGAGCGAGCGCGCGATAAACTTTACGAACGACGCCGGAGTTCCAAGCCCGATCGATCCGGGCGAAGGCTTCCATCGTCTTCGCGAAGAGAAGGACGCCGCTCGTGCCGGTGTCGAGCCGATGTACGAGCCCCGGTTCGAGCGGATTTCCGCGGAGGATCGGCATCGCCGGCCGCTGCGCGAGCACGCGCTGGACGACGGAATCCGAGTCGTCGGAACGAAGCGGCGCGGACGGAATTCCCGCAGGCTTGTCGACGGCGAGGAAGGAATCGTCCTCGTAGAGGATGGCGACCGGATCGGAGCCGATCGCCGCCGTCGGCGGAAGGAGATCGAGTTCAGAGAGGAGAATCGAGAGGGGGAGCGAAACGTCGAGTTCGCGCCCGCGCGGAAAGATTGTATCCGGCACGAGCTCGAACTCGCCGCTGAGGATTCCGCTTTCGATCAGGCGCGTGGCGCGCTTACGCGAGACTTTTCCGAGGAGCGATTCCGGAGAAATTCCCGAAAGGGTCGCATGGCGCGCGAAATCGGCGACGGTTTCGGGAAGGTTGGCCACCGCGCCGATGGCGTCGACGACGATTTCCTCGGTTCGCTTCTTGCCGTCGCCTTTGCCGCGGAGTCGGACGGAAGAATTCATGGCGCTCCTTTAAGCGGCTCGGTCGTTCGGTAAATCACGGCGCCTCGACGGTTTGGCTCGCTCACGGAGCCTCGACGGTTTGGCTCGCTCATGGAGCCTCGACTTCGATTTCGAACTGTTCCATTTCCCGGATCCGCCGGGAGTTCGGGTCGACGTCGCGTGCGAACTTCAGGGCGCTCTTCACGATGGTCTTCGAGCTCGCGGCGAGCTCGATTCGACCTTCGCGTTTCGCGGCGTGGAAGAGCGTGAGCGCGAGTCCGCCGAGGTGATAGAACGATTCGGCTTCCTTCGGTTCGATCGAAACCTTCGCGAGGAGGTAGCCTTCGGCGGTCACGAGCTCGGCGAGCGAGCTCTTCGGCCCGATTCGCAGTGCCGCCAGTTTCGGATTCACGAAGGCGCGCGGGGCCTGGAGATCGCCCGAAAGCCGTAGGCTGCCCACGATTTTGCGGAGCGTTTCCGACGCGATTTCGCCCTCGGACCGATCCGGCCGATCGAGGATGAAGGCTTGGATCGCCATTTTCGGCCCGACGAGAAAATAGGCTTCGCGAATCCGTCCGCGATCGGCGGCGGTTCGGAGATAGAAGAT
>JAYVXM010000172.1:0-6979 GCA_043785205.1 Bdellovibrionales bacterium | reverse complement strand
ACCGGCACCGAATATTCCGACCATCAGATTCAGCAGAGTGCCGGGAAGATCAAAAGCAACTATTACGGTCTCGCGGTGAATCCGCCGCCGTGGGGTTTCGCCGTCACTTCCTATTCCCCCGCCTTCGAAAGCGGCCCTTACCATTCGCCGGTCACAAACCGGGACGTCGACGCCGAAGTCTCCGTTCGGGAACTTCGCTTCACGGCCGCGCGGATGTTCCTCGATACGAAGCTCGCGATCGGCGTAAGTCTCGATCTCGCGAAAGCGAATCGGTATCTCGGCGACCAAAATGAGAATAGTGTGAGTACCGGTTATAAATTCGGCGCCCTTTACAAACTCCCGGCCCACCTTACCCTCGGCGCGAGCTACGGCACTCCGAACCGAATCCGCGGAAATCCGAACGCCAGTACCCAAATCGACCTGCCCGGATTTAGTCAGGACATCGTGATGCCGGCCATCGCCGCGGTCGGGATCGGATGGACTCCGAACCGGTTCTTTCAGGCCGGCGCGAGCATTCTTTACGTCGCGGGCACGCCGGATACGGCGTTGCTCGCCGACGAATCGATCGGCGTCGGCCGTTACGCCACCCTTCAACCGCGAGTGGGGGGAACGTATACCTTCTTCCAATTTGAGCACTACAAGGGCGACGTCGCTCTCGGAAGCTATTTTGAAGCGACGCGGGTCGAGGGCGCGAAGAGCCGACTCCATGAGACCGCCAGCGTGGACGTGAACATCCACATGTTCAATACCGGAATCGGCATCGACAACGCCGCCGGCTACCGGAATTTTATGATCGGAATCGGAATCGATCTCGTACGCACCTTCAAGGCGCTCGACATCGTCCCGAAGGAAAAGCTTCCGCCTTATAACGGGTTTTTTCCGCCGCCGACCCGCGTCTCCGCGGACGGTCTCTCCGAGGGCCTCTCGCACGGAGAGGCGAAATCGGTTCCGAACCAGAGCCTCGGCGATGTTCAGAAGATCATCACTGAGGCTCCGGGTAAAATCAGCGACAAGCTCCAGGGGAAGGCGATCGAGCCGGCCCCCTCGCCCTCGCCCAGAGCCAAGCGACGACGCCGGAATAATCGCCCGGCTAATCCGGACGAGGCCATGCCGAACTGAGTGCGCGGCGTTAAATATAACCCATGGCTTTCAGGGCCTCGTACCGGCGGATCGGGGAGGTCGGAAAGTTCGTAGCCGCCCCGTCCGTACGGTACTGGCGGTACGGGAAACGGATGCGGTTCGCCCGCTCGACCGCCGTCTCCCAGGCCGCGGGCAACGTATACCCGTAACCGGTGACGATCAGGACGTCGCCTTCGTGATCGAAACCGGCGATCGCGTAGTGGTCACCCCGGCGATACGTGTCCCACCAGTAGATGTCCTTTTCGAGCTCCGGCGGGAACTGCACGATTTTACCGGCGCAGTGGTTTTCGAGCGTCGTCATCGTGATCGCCGCGCCGAAGCCGCCCGAGAAGCAAGGCTCGAACGTACCGTCGACGAGGCTCGCAAGGATCGAGCCGGTATCCCGAAGGGCGAGGTTGTAAAACAGGTTCGGATGGGAAGCATAGCCGAAGCGCTCACACTTCTCGAAAAACCAGATTCCGTCGCGGGCGGCGATGAAATTCGCGTCCGCGAAGCCGGTGTATTTCATTTCGGCGTAAGCGGGGAAGAGTCGGCCCACGGATTCCTTCACGGCGCGCGAATCGAGCGGGATCGTGAAGGAGAAATCGAAAGCGCAGCCGACGAGAGGGCCGAGATCGAAAACGTTCTTTCGTTTACATTCGAGACTCAAGAACGCGAAAACCGGTTGACCCGCCTGGAACCAAACTTCGACGTTCGCTTCGACCCCATCTTTTCGCTCCTGGAGAATGAATGTTCCAGAATAGGGATTCGCCTCGAGGTGAGAACGAAGTTCTAGATTCGCTTCGCGCGGATCCTGACTTTCGGGCAGGAACGTCTCGAACTTGTCGCCGGTATCCGGCTTGTACACGTAGGCGCGATCCGGATTTTCTTCGCAATGCCGGGCCGCCGCGGCCGGGTCGGTGAATTCGAACGAATTCGGCGCGCGAAGGCCGTATCGGGAAATGAAGTCGAGACAGCCTTTCCGGTCGTGTTCCATCCGATCGGCGAAGGCGCCTCCGCCGAAGACGCGAAAGCCTTCCCTTCGGAGGGTCTCGTTCTCGGGCACCGAGTGGTTGAAATCCCAGATCCAAAGCCACCCGCGGTATTCGTCCCGCCGCTCGAAGAGTTCGGCAAGCGGTCGCTTCTCGACGAGGCCGATTCCGACGGAATCGTAACGCCCGCGCTCGCCCGTAGACATCCCGGGGGGCGGCGCATAGGCGAGAAGAACTTCGTGACCTTCGTGGCGAAACTTTACGGCGAAACCGAGGCCGACGAAATCGGCGGTTACGACGATGAGTTTAAGGGCGCGCGGCTTCACCCCCGTAAGGGAAGCAAATTTCCTGCCGGCGAAGACGGGGCGAGTTAGCGATTCGGGTCAGCGCACGGTCTCAGATCGGGTTTGGCGGAGCCCTGGGAACGGAGTACGCTCGGCTATGCTTAAAACCTACTGGACCCTGGTCCTCGCTCTCGCATTTCCGATCCCGTGCTTCTCGCCGGCCTTCGGCGCGGCCACCGTGCTTCAAGCCGTCCCCCCGGTCGAACTTTCGGGGAAGTCGGGGCATTTTGATTATCTCGCGTACGATTCGGCGAATGACCGTCTGCTCGCCGCGCATCCGGGCGCCGGAACCCTCGAATTCTACGCGGGCGCGAGTGGAAAAATGCTTCCTCCGGTGGCGACCGGAGCGGTTCAGGGGGTCGCGATCGACGCGAAGGGCGCGCGCTACTTCGCCGGCGACGAGACGGAGAAAAAAATCGTGATCGTCGACGCGAAGAGCTTCTCGATTCTCGGCGAAGTCGCGGTCGATGGTCCGGTCGACGCGATCGCGTTCGATTCGAAGCGCGGACTCCTTTACGCCGACGAGGACGACGGCACGCGGGTCTGGGTGATCGATCCGACTCTTCGGAAGATCGTGGCGACGATCGTCCTGCCGGGCGTACCGGAATTCGTCGAGTACGACCCGAAAACCGATCGGATTTACCAGAATATCAAAACAAAGGACGAGCTCGTCGTCCTCGACCCGGAAAAGCGCGCGATCGTCGCGACCTGGTCGACCCTTCCGGCGACCGCGCCCCATGGGCTCGCCGTCGACGCCGAACGCGGAAAAGTCTATTCGGCGGGGAAGAACGGAAAGCTCGTCGCGATCGACCTGAAAACCGGAAAGGTCACCGCCAGCGTCGACATTCCGGCTTCGCCCGACCAAATCGCTTTCGATCCAGTGAGGCGCGTCGTGTATAGCGCGTGCCGGGGCTACCTCTCCGCAGTGCGCGTATCCGAACGCGGACTTTTAAGCGAGGAGAGCGTGCCGCTCCCGATGGGCGCCCATACGCTCGCGGTCGATTCGAAACGGGGCGGAGTCTGGCTCGCGTACGAGGCCGAAAAGAAGAGCTACCTCCTCGGATTTCACGCCGTAAAATGAGACGGGGGATTGTCCTGAGCGTGCTTTCGTGAAAGAGAAGAGGGGGCTCATTTCACCGGGGGGAAAAGATGAACACGAATATCGATCGTTTGACCGATTCCGAGGACGTTTTCGTCAATAAGTTACCCGAAATCACCGCGGCGTTTTGGCTGATGAAAATTACCGCGACCACGCTCGGCGAGACGGGGGGCGACTTTCTCTCGATGACGATGAATATCGGGTACATGAAGAGCACTCTGATATTCTTCGGGCTCTTCGTCGTCGCGGTCGGCGCCCAGCTTGCCTCAAAGCGCCATCATCCGTTTCTTTATTGGACCGTCATCATCGCGACGAGCACCGCCGGAACGACGATGTCCGACTACATGGATCGCACCTTGGCGCTCGGCTATACGAAGGGCGCCGCGATTCTCGTGACGATCCTCCTTACCTTACTCGCGCTTTGGCGGCTCACGGTCGGAAATCTCGAAGTGACCCGCGTCGCGACCCGGAAAGCGGAACTTTTCTACTGGGTGACGATCCTTTTTTCGAACACGCTCGGAACCGCGCTCGGAGATTTTCTCGCCGACGACTCGGGTCTCGGCTTCTTCGGGAGTTGGCTCGTGATCAGCGGCGTGCTCGCCGTTATCCTCGTGCTCACCTATACGACGAAAATTTCTCGCGTGCTGCTCTTTTGGATCGCCTTCATCCTGACCCGGCCTTTCGGCGCGACGTTCGGCGACGTGCTGACGAAGAGTCACGAAAAGGGCGGCCTCGATTTTGGCCGCGGCTATTCCTCGCTCATCCTGCTCGTCATTCTCGTCGTTTCGATTCTGGTTTCGTATCGGAAAAAGACGGCGGTCGGCGGCACGGAAGGCGCGGTCCTGGCTTAGCTCGGGGCGCGAGCGTTCACTGCGCGGGAGCCGTTCGCTTTTTTCGAAGGGCGTTTCGGAGGTCGCCGACGTTGACCGAGAGGCCCGTAACGGCCACGACTTTGTTGATCGGATCGATGACGGGGCCATTACGTCCGAAATTGAAATAGCGTTTATCGACGGTGAGGCTGACCGTGAAGGGGAGGCGTTTCCCTTCGTTCACGTTCACCGAGAAGTCGCCGGAAATCTTGCGGTAGCGTCCGGTGCCGAATACGCCGGCATCGCCTGGGGTATGAATGGCGCCCGAGACGTAGGAAATTCCGAGTTGGAAAACGCGATACGTGGCGGAGGCGCCGACCTGGAGGCCGACGTACCGCCCGTGATCCTCATCCCGGGTCGCGGTTCCGCCGTACGCACCGACCATGAAGGTGACCGGGATTTCGCCGACTTTGCGGACCTGTTGAGCTTCGACCCCCAGCACGTTCGTGTACATATCGACGGTCCGGTTTTTCCAGAGGGTGCCCGAAAGAGCCGTGGATCGACCGCCGATTTTCCGCTCGGGGAGCACGTAGGTGAGCTGGGCTTCGTCGAGGTCCGACGCGAACGTTTTCATCCCGGGCTCGTGAAGGCGAGTGAAACCGCCTTCAAGGGACGCACCGGTTTTAAAGTCATGCGTGACGCTGATTCCGTAAGTTTTCGGTCCGAATGGTCCGTCGGCGGGATTCGATTCATTTCCGAAATGGATCGAAACGCTCGTTTTGGCCGAAGGCGCTTCCGACGGACTCGGGGCCGGGAAAACCGCCTCCAAGAGCGCGGCTTTCGCGCGACCGGGACATCCCGGATGCCATTCTTTCTCGCAATCGGCGTACGTCGAGGTCGCGCCGACGAGCGTCCCTAAGAGGACGACTCCGAATCGAAAAAGGGCGGTACGAAAAACGAACTTGGCCATGAAACCTCACCCTATTCGAGTGCAACATCGGTGCGCGCCGATCGCGAACGGAGCCAAATATAAGCGTTCTGAGGCTTGGATACGTGCTCGTGCGACTTCAAGCTGTCTAAAAGATAGACAGATTCACCGGCAAATATAACGCGCCGGACATTGCACTCTTCGGGACGCGTTGGTACCTCTCTCTTCGGCTCCGCATAGGCAGTTTCTTTCCCGGGGGGGACGATGAAATTACCGCTTTTGGTTTTCGGGTCGGTTGTTTTGGCGCTGGCCGTGGTGGATGCGCAGGCCGCGAGTGAATCGCGAATGGAAAGTCAGTTCGGGGGGCATTCGACGGCGAGTCGATTCCATCTCATCACCATGAAGTGCCAGGGCGAGGACGCCGCCGGGCCCGAATCGACGCCGCAGTCGCCGCCCCTGAACGTCGATGATCCGGCTACGCCGGGATGCAACCGTTGGGAAATCAACGTCGTCGCGGACGGCGATCTTTCGCGGGACGAAAGAACCTACGAGCTTCCGCTCCTCGATATTAATTACGGAATCGGCGACAACCTTCAGCTCAAATACGAGCGTCCGTACTCGAGCACGCAAACGTCCGAGGGCGCGCGAAGCGCGGCCGTCGGCGACTCGAAGATCGGCGTGAAATATAACTTCTTCAACGATGAAGCGCGCGAGATCGAAGTCGCGATCTATCCGCAGGTCACGCTCGTGAACCCCCCCGCCGATGCGAATGGATCGCGAAAAATGCAGACGCTGACGACGCTGCCGCTGCTCCTGACGAAGACCCTCGGAAAGGTGACTCAGGGGGATGTGAACCTCACGACGAATTTCGCCTACACGCTTTCGAAGAAACCGGACACGAAAGACTACCTTTCGGTTTCCGTCGGGATTGGGATGCCGATCACCCCCCGCCTTTCGGGCATGGGTGAGGTCGTGACCGACCAAGCTTTCGCGTCGGATGCCGACGGGCGCCGCGCCGCCCTCGTCAAGGCGAACCTCGGTGTCGTCACTACGATCAGTAAGCACTTCTTGCTCTTCGGCTCGGTCGGCCACAGCCTTGCGTCGGCGGATCATCTCGACCATGAGTACGCTCTGATCGGGTTCCGCGTGGTGGCGGGCGGCGGAGTCCCGAACGATCCGGTCCTCGCATCGGCTCGTCCTTAACGGCGGTCAGGCACCGCGTATTCGCGGAAATTTCAGGATAAGCCGATCTTTTCCGGTTTCAAGTACGAGGCCGTTCGGGTCCGCCTCGGGAGGAACGGGGAACGAGCGTGAGAAACTTGAACTAAAGAAGCTTTGCTCCCCGTCCTGTTCCGATTTCTTTTCGATCTTGGCGGAAACATAGATTTGACCGTCCTCGACTTTTACTTTGAACTTATCGCGATCCAGGTCCTTCAATGCCAGGTCGTAGTAGACGAAGTCCTTGTCTTCTCTCTTTTCGAGATCGACTGAGTCCATCGGCTCGGCCAGAGCCCCCCGTAGCTTTCTGATTTCCTCGAGAGGATCCGGTATCGGGGGAATGAGCGGGTCATGTGGAGGAGGGGCCGCGGCGAGTAAAGTAATTCCGGGACGGGGCCGGATCTTCTCGGCGATTAGAATCACGGCGATTCCCAGGATGAAGCACAGGAAGCCCACGAAAACGCGAGAAC
>JAYVXM010000171.1:0-2082 GCA_043785205.1 Bdellovibrionales bacterium | reverse complement strand
CGAGCGGTGTCCCTTCATCCGTCCGAAGCGTAACCGATCCGCTAACCGAGTAGTCCTTCGAGAGGTAGAGCGGCGCCTTCAGAAGGGCGGAGTTCGCGATCTGGTCGGCGGTGAAGCCGAACGCGACGTGGAAGTTCGGGGCCGCGCCACTGAGGGCGACGGATCCTTTTTCCGGAGCGGTGAAGAGCGTTTCGTCGGCGAAGAATTTCCCTTCGTCCTTGATCGCATAGCCGTTGATCCGAACCGCGTAACCGAGGCCGGTCTTCGGAACGAATCCCGCCGACTCGACATCCGTCGGGCCGCCGCTTTCGGCCACCGTCACGCAGGAAGAGAGGTCCGTCGCGTCGGTCACTTTCGCCGGGCATTCGACGATTTCGAGGTCGATGTCATTTCCGGTCGAGCCGCCGGTTTGGATCAGCACTCCCGCGACCGAAGCGTCGTAGTGCCGGATCGTGCCGAGCGGCCCGCCGACGATCTTTTGCTCGTCCTTCTTCACCTGGGAGTTTTCCCGGTGGTAAAGGGAGGTGAGCGCGTACGTCGATTTCGCGTCGTTCGGCGCGATCGGGAAGGAGTTCTCCTTCAGTTTCCAATCAAACGCGCCGGTCAGGGCCGATTCGTTCCCGTCGATCGAAGCGACGCTCGCTTCGCCGACCGCGTAATCGACGCGGAGGGTGTAGGCGCTCTCCGCCACGTTGTAGATCCCGAGGAGGTGGAGATCCCAAATGCCGGCCTGGGGCTTCGTGCGGGTCAGGACGATTTTGCGCTGGGTGGACGTGGGCGCGCCCTGGCTCGTGCAGTTGAACGCGCGAAGCTTCGTACTATCTTCCGACGGCGTCTTCGTATTGCCGCCCTCAAGCATTTCGAGGAGTACGCTCGAGCAGGCGACGCCCGGCTTGTTCTCCGGTACTTCGAGGGTGATTCGGAGAATGCTCGTCGCCGGCGGGATCAGAACGTAGTTCCGAGCGACTTGGAAACCGCGGACCTTGCCGTTCACTTCGTAGGCGGTGTTCGCGGCGAGTGCCTGGTGCGGGATCGTCACGTAGATCGGAATGATGAACGACGGTAACGTGGCGGTCTTTCCGCCGAGGGTCCGGTAACCGTAGACGAGCGCGCCGTGATCGCCCGGCGGAAGGAGCGCGATTTTCGCGCGGTCGAGACAGATATTGATATCGCTGCCGCTGTAGTTTTCGATCTGGCCTTTGCCGTCAGGTGAGCGTTTGATTTCCACGCCCCGGCCGAGGATCTTGATATTGCCCGTCGGCGATGCCTGGCAATCGAGTTCCGACGGAACGCCAGCCTTCGCCCAGGGTTGGTCGCGGCCGAAGTCGCTCCGGAGCGAAAACTCCTCGGTCGTGGTGACAAGCTGGACGGTAAGTTCGCCGGCCTCCGGGCCGGCCGCTTGTTTTTCGGTGAGCTTCCGCGAAAGGAACGCTTTCTTGAATTGGGTCTGGTCGCGAGAGTCAAAGTATAAGCCGGATCCGAACGCCGGTGCGATCGTTTGTTCGTCGGTCTGGACCGCACGACTCCCGTCGTAAGCGGTACCGTTCGCCATCACCTGGGAGGTGATGACTTGGTAGTCGAGATCGACGGCCGCGCCCTTCGAATCGACGACTCCGGTCGCGAGGACGTCGCCGCGCGCCTTCAGAAGGAGGTTCCACGCGGCCACGAGGTCGACCATGCCGGTGCCTTCGTCAATCCAGGAGTAGCGGTCGAGTCCGAACGGACGGGCGCTCGCGACCAGGACCGTGCGCAAAGTTCCGACGTCGGTCGGAAGCGGGTGGTCGGCGTGTTTCAAATTGTATTTCCGGATCGCGTCGAGGAAGAGCGCGTAGGCACCCGTCACGACCGGCGCCGACATCGAGGTTCCCCAGTAGACGTCGAGCCCGGCGTGCGAGCCCGGAGCGCTGTTCAGCTGGACGGAGCTCAATTCGGTTCCGGGCGCCGCCAGATTCGGGCTGAATCCGCCGGCCGCGGTCGGGCCGCGGCTCGAGAAGTAGAGGACGAAATCGTCGGTCGCGCCGTCGGTGGTCGCGCCGAGGCCCGGCCATTCGTACTGGCGCTCGATCATCGCCCGCGTCGCCG
>JAYVXM010000170.1:0-2083 GCA_043785205.1 Bdellovibrionales bacterium | reverse complement strand
TCGATGTTTTTGAATCCGTCCTGGTCGGAATCTTTACCCTCTATTTTCGCAAACGCCGAAGAGTTTGCGCCGGCACGCAGAAAATCCCGGCCGTATTCGGTAGTAGAGGAGCCGCCCCCGGATGTATGGCAAAGCGCGCAGCTCATCTGGTAACCATACTTCGCTTGGAAAAGTCTAGAATAGGCGGGCAATGCCCATGCCTCGTTTCCAAAAAATGCGGAGAATGAAAGAAAATATGCGGCGAGCTTTAAATGACGCACGGTTTTGACGCTCATTTCTTTTGACCGATTTCAAGACCTGCCATAGCCATGAGCAAGCCGCGTCGTATCGAACTAGCGATTGCCTGCGCGGCCTTTTCATTTCCACTAGGAGCTTTGATATCGGCGCCGACCTTAAATTTGTCCGTCGCTGTTTTTCCATTAAACTGGGAAAGAAACGCGCCAGCTTCGAGCCCCTTTCCTTCACTATGTTCAAATAGCACGGTATTCAGTACCGCACCGCCCGGACTTACGGCGACGCCGAGTTCGACTTTTCCGTTCGCACCGACTGCGTCGAGGAAGAGGACATAAGTCACTACTTTTTTACTCTCGTCATTTCCACTGTAGAAAACTGGCGTCTTATCTTCTACTCGAATTGCCTCTCCGAGGTTCTTTTCAATCCAGGCAGTCTGGGCTGGGCTAAGCGTGAGCTGTTTCTTGGTAAAACTCTTCGCTTGCGGACTTGTCTCCGCGAGCCTTTTCCCCGGCCAGCTCTGCTGATGTGCCTGAGAAATGGAAGCCGATAAAAGGCCGAAAATTCCGAGAAATAAAGATAACGTTTTCATTTTCACGTTTCCTAAAATGCGAAGAACAATTGAGTTCCGGCCACAGCCATTCCACCGTTTCCAGCAATTACGTGTTGATTGACCTGGTAGAAACCTCTGAGCCACGATTGTTCAGTAAGATTATACGTCGCCGCCAATCCAACCGAGCCGACATCAAATCTCTTTCCTCGCCCGTCACTGAAATAATCGTACTGCCCTTGGAGAACGAACTTTTGCGGAATGAGGGTGTAGTCGGTACGGAAGTTATACGACATCACATTTCGGTGCCCCGCGGAATCAGTGTCTGTACCGGCGGTATATTCTTCAGAAAATTTCAGCTTCCAGACGTTCCACCTTAGGTCGACGCTTCCCCGTTTTTTAAGAGCCAGGGCATGCTGATCCATAAATCCGCCGAAGAGCATGAAGTCACTTGCCTGAAATGTATCCTCTGCACGAACGACGTAGTTCTTTCCCGAGTAATAAGAGAGACCGATATTCGGTGCTCCACCTTTAAAATCAGTACCGATCCGGGCGATCACAGGATGGTTGGTATTTTGGGAATCGATCTTGATGTCGCCGGCGGGAGTGCCGTCTGTTCCCTGAACTTCGCGCAGGAGGAAGTCGGACCCCATGGCGACCGCGGCAGAGTATTCGATTGGCCCGGCAAAACCGCTGACCTCGATTGCTCGGTCGGAGAGCTGGCCTAACGTCCGATACTCAGGAGTGCGCAGGGGGTTCGCGGGCCCGTCGAGCTTCGCATCGATGCCGTACTTCAGTCGCATTCGGCCAATACGGAATGCCATCCCTTCCGGAAGAAAAGACAGATTTGAAATAATCACATAGGCGAAACCATGGTCCAGGCCGACCGTCGTTCCGAGATCACTCGTGAGGAGAAGTTGCTCGGCGAGGACCGAGATCGAGTCCCCGATGTTCGTCGTGACGAATAACTCGTTCACGTGAATCATGAACATTCCCGACGTCATGTCCTTAGGAAAGAGAAAACGGTAGTCGAGCGTCCCGCCAAACACAATATTCGAAAGCGGACCTGCACTAAGGCCCGTTTTATCCGATGCCGGAGGCGGACCGAGTTCCCCGGAGTCTAAATTCAATCCTGCCGAGTTCGCCGAAGCGGAAGTCGGAGCCGGGTCGGGCTTACCATCGGTATTTTTCTGCGCGACTAGGTATTTTTGAAATTCGCCGGGTCGGTAATAGCGTTCGAAATAACCAGTTTCAGGCGCGGCAGCTTGAGACAAAGTCGCAAACAGGAATGCACCGAAAAAT
>JAYVXM010000169.1:0-2084 GCA_043785205.1 Bdellovibrionales bacterium | reverse complement strand
CTCGTTTTTTCCGTCCGCGATCTCTTCCCAAACCGACTTCTTCGCGTCGAGGGAGTCGCGGGACTGGTCGACGTAGGCGAGTTTCACCGTGTCGCCGACGGTAATCGTTCCGCTATCGGGCTTTTCCTTGCCGGTGATCATCTTCATCAGCGTCGACTTCCCCGCCCCGTTTCCGCCGATTACGCCGACGATCGCGCCCGGCGGGATCTTGAAGGAGAGGTTTTCGAACAAAAGCTTATCGCCGAAGGATTTCGAGATGTTCTCAGCCTCGATGACCTTCCCGCCGAGCCGAGGTCCCGGTGGAATGTAGATTTCGACTTCTTCGACCCGCTGGCCGCGGTCTTCGTTCACCATTTTTTCGTAGGCGTTCACCCGGGCCTTCGATTTCGCCTGGCGCGCGCGTGGCGACATCCGGATCCACTCGAGTTCGCGCTCGAGCGTCTTCTGGCGTTTCGTCTCGGACTTTTCTTCCTGCGCGAGACGTGCCTGCTTCTGCTCGAGCCAGGAAGAGTAATTTCCTTTCCACGGAATTCCGTGGCCGCGATCGAGCTCGAGAATCCAACCCGCGATATTGTCGAGGAAGTAGCGATCGTGGGTCACCGCGATGACGGTCCCGGGATATTCCTGGAGGAACATCTCGAGCCAAGCCACCGACTCCGCGTCGAGATGGTTGGTCGGTTCGTCGAGGAGGAGAATATCCGGTTTTTGGAGGAGGAGTCGACAAAGCGCGACCCGGCGGCGTTCGCCACCGGAAAGGTTCTTCACGGGCGCTTCCATCGGCGGAAGGCGGAGCGCATCGGCGGCGATCTCGAGCTTGCGATCGATTTCCCAACCGTCCATCGCTTCGATTTTTTCCTGAACGTTCGCCTGCTCCTCGAGGAGCTTCTCCATTTTATCCGGATCGAGGTCCGGATCGGCGAAGAGATTCGAGATCTCTTCGAACCGCTTCAGCAGCGGCACGATCTCGCCCATGCCGCCGACGATATTCTCGCGAACTGAGAGGGCGTCGTCGAGCCACGGCTCCTGCTTGAGGTACCCGACCGTGATTCCGTCGCTCGCTTTCGCGTCGCCCGAAAAATTCTTCTCTTCGCCGGCCATGATCTTGAGCAACGTCGATTTCCCGGCGCCGTTCAGCCCGAGAATTCCGATTTTCGCGCCGTAGTAGTACGACAGCGAAATATCCCGCAGAACTTGTTTGTTCGGCGGATAGATTTTATTCACCCGGTGCATCGAAAACGCGAATTTTTCAGCCATCCCGCGAACCTAGCCGAACGCCGAACCGAGGTCAATCGCCGGCCGGTGGGTCGTCGTCGACGCATCCGGAAAAAACCAAATTAGACCGATAAGGAACTTGAAGGAGCCTTTGAATGCGTACCTCATTTCCCACTTCGCCGATCCGTACCGCCTGGCTGATTTCCGCCGCCCTCACCGCGCTCGCCGCCGCGGCGTTCATTCCGAGTTCGGACGCCGCGCCGAATGCGGCGCCCGCGAAAAACGCGGTCGGCCGCGTCTCCGAGCCGAAGGACTTCGACCGCCTCGACGGTCATGGCCCGACGGCGAAGAAGGTCGACGTGATCGAGTGGGAAGGAAACCTGGAGATTCACGTCTATCCGAAAGGTTCGCTCAAATCCCTCGGCATGAAGCTCGACCACGAGTCGAAAACTTCGAAGAACGCCGTCATGGTCATCGAATACGGGTTCACCGGCGTCGCCTATACCCTCATCCGGCGCGCCGTCCTCTCGATATCGATGCCGGACGTTTTCCACGCCTTCCGCGACGAAACGGCGGAGGACTACGATAAGATCATCGTCTCCGGCCATGAACTCGCCGGCGCGAGGGCCTTCGCGCTCGCCCCGCCCCCAACCCAACTCTACCCCGACTTTCACCCCGCCCTCGCCCAGGAAAGCGATTCCCCGCTCGGTACGACGACCAGCGAGCCCGCGAAGGCCTATCCCCGTCCGGCCTCGGATAGTCCGGGGATCCAGTTCCGGAAGGCCGAGGACGTCGAACAAGACGCCCACGGTACGACCCGCCGCCGCGTGAAGGACCCCTCCCCGGCCGACGACGACGGCGGAATCCGCAAC
>JAYVXM010000168.1:0-2086 GCA_043785205.1 Bdellovibrionales bacterium | reverse complement strand
GGTATGGTGATCGCCGGAGTACGAACGCTCACGGCGGCGGGCCATAAAGTCCTCGTCCAAAAGTCGGCGGGAATCGGCGCCGGGATCTCCGATGACGACTATCGAAAGGCGGGCGCGACCCTTCTCGAAGGGCCGAAAGAAATTTACGAAAAAGCCGAAATGATCATGAAGGTAAAGGAACCGTTGCCCGAAGAATACGCGTACCTCCGCGAAGGTCAGATCCTTTATACCTACCTTCACCTCGCCGCCGACGAACGCCTCACGAAAGCGCTCATGGACCGGAAGATCGTCGGCATCGCTTACGAGACGATCGAAAGTCCGGATGGAACGCTTCCGCTCCTCGCGCCGATGTCGGCCGTCGCCGGCCGGATGGCGACCCAGATCGGCGCCTCGTACCTTCAGCACGATCACGGCGGTAAAGGCATGCTCCTCGGCGGGGTGACCGGAGTCGATCGCGCGAAAGTCGTCGTCCTCGGCGGCGGAGTGGTCGGCATCAACGCGGTGAAGATGGCGGTCGGACTCGGCGCGAACGTCACCGTGCTCGACACGAACATGCATCGCCTTGATTACCTCGCGGATATCTTCGGAAACGAAATCACCACGCTTCACTCGAACACGGAACAAATCGAGAAATCCGTCGTGAACGCTGATCTCGTGATCGGCGCGGTTCTCGTCACCGGTGCGAAGGCGCCGAAACTCGTCACCCGCGAGATGGTTTCGCGGATGCAACCGGGCGGAGTAATCGTCGACGTCGCGGTCGACCAGGGCGGTTCCGTCGAAACCTGCCGTCCGACGTCCCACGAACATCCGACGTACGCCGTCGACGGCGTGATCCACTACGCGGTTCCGAACATGCCGGGGGCGGTTCCGCGGACTTCGACGTACGCGTTGACGAACGTCACGCTCAAGTACGCGACGATGATCGCGAACCTCGGCTGGCGAGACGCCGTACTGAAAGATCCGGCGCTCTTCAAGGGCGTGAACATCAGCCACGGTAAATGCGTGTACAAGACGGTCGCCGACGATCTCGGACTCGCGTACGAGCCGCTGCGACCTTAGGCGCAGGAAGCTTACGAAATAGAAAAGGCCCGGCGCTCCGCGAGGAGGCCGGGCCTTTTCTATTTCAGATCGAACCGAAATTACTCGGACGTCGTCTCATCCAAGCCGTGACCGTGTCCCGGGCGCGGAGCGGGACGTGGCGGCTGCGGACGCGGCGGCTGCGGACGTGGCGGTTGCGGACGTGGCGGTTGCGGACGTGGCCGTGGCGGTTGAGGAATCGGGCGCGGCGGTACGGGGTGTGGATAAGGATACGGGCGCGGATACGGGCGCGGATAAGGGCGCGGGTACGGACGTGGCGGACGCGGATACGGATTCGGCCGGGGGATCGGGCGCGGCGGAATCGGCGCCGGATAATAGGTGAATCGGCTCGCGCCGGAGACGTTGCGATCGCCGCCGCTCGAGATGTTTTCGACGCGGAATTCGTCCCCGCCGATGGAGTAAAACTGGAAGTAATCGCCGCGATAGAAAAACGTGTCGCTCGAGACGATATCGATCGGCTGATACCCACCGGAATAGCTCCGGCCGTACTCGCCCCAGTCCGCCATGTCGGCGTAAAGGAATCCGCCGGAGTTGATGACGTTGAATTTACAAATGCCGCAGTTATCCGCGTTCCAAACGCCCGGCAGGAGCCGCTCGAGATCGGCATAGCTGGATTCGGTAGCCGTGGCTTGGGTATCGGAAATCGAGTCAGTAGCGCTGAAGGCAGGACTGAGACTCAAACTTAGAACGAGCCCCGCGAGGGCGATCATCGAAAAAGGACGTTTCATGAAGTTCTCCATCGGATTTCGGCGAAATCGTGGGACGCACGCCGTAAGGTTATCCCACTCCACTAGCGATCGTTATGCCAGCCCGGATCTTCGTCCGCAAAAACACTGAAAAATGGGAATGATGGCCTTTAAATAGCGTGCGCTCCGCATTATCAGCGGCTTGCATGGCGATATTTTCGAACATCCCGCCAAAAGATTGGCGCAATCTCGGAGGAAACGACTCACCTACTCCTTCGCGGGGCGTGGAAAAAATTCACGCC
>JAYVXM010000167.1:0-2091 GCA_043785205.1 Bdellovibrionales bacterium | reverse complement strand
GTTTGCCCGCGCTGCGAAGGGCGCTTCACGACCTACGAGCGGATCGAAGAAGTCATGCCGCTCGTGATTAAAAAGGACGGCCGCCGCGAACCGTACGTGCGCGAAAAACTCTGGCAAGGAATCGAAAAATCCTGCCAGAAGCTCGCGGTTCCCGCCGAAAAAGTCGACGAGCTCGTCACCGGCATCGAGAAACGCCTTCAGTCCTACGGACTGAAGGAAGTCCCGACGAAAACCGTCGGCGAGATGGTCATGGCCGAACTTCACAAGCTCGATAAAGTCGCTTACGTGAGATTCGCCTCGGTTTATCGTGATTTCAAAGACGTCGACGAATTCGTCGCCGAGCTCCAAGAACCGCCCGTGCCGGAAGCCGATCCAGCCGCTCCCCTCTTTTCGTTCGCGCATCCTCCGGAAACTTCCTCATGACCGACGCACGCCCGAATCCCCGTCATCATTCCCGTCACCACGCGCGCGAAATCGCGCTCCAAATCCTTTACCGGTACGACTCGAACGCGTCGGGCTCCGCCAAGGTGGATGACTCCGCGGGAATTCCGACCGGACTCGCGCTTGCCGACGATCTGAAGAAGCATTTCGAGCATTTCCAAGTCACGGAAGGCGTCCGCGAATTCGCGGCCGAACTCGTGGTGGGCACGCTCGCCCAAACGGCCGAACTCGACCTCCAAATCGAAAAATACGCCAATAACTGGAAAATCGCGCGGATGGCCCTGATCGACCGGAACCTCCTCCGGATGGCCCTTTTCGAAATGGGCCGCTTCAAGGACATTCCCGCCGCGATCACCATCGACGAAGCCGTCGAGCTCGCGAAACAGTTCGGAACCGCGGACACCTCCGCGTTCGTGAACGCGATTCTCGACTCGTACCGTAAGACGAGCCTTGCGGGTTGACCGCCAAGGCGCTGACGCGGGCGGAGATCCGCGCGTAGCGCTTGCCCGGAATCCATCGCATTCGGTAAACTAAGATCGTGGTCCGTAACGAAATCCCTCCCGAGACTTCCAAGCTCCCTTCGCTCGAATCCCTACTGGCGAGTCGGCGCGTCGAAGCGTGGATCCTCTGCCTACCGGAATCGGACGTCGAACCGAATACGACGTTCCTTCGCCTCGACTGGCGCTTCCGCGGCGCCATCGCGCGCGCGCTTCAGCAGGGTGCCATCTCGCGGGAATCGGGTTCCGTCTCTCTTCTCCCCTGCACTCGACCGGTCTCGGATTCCGGGCGCGAAACTTTCCGGATCCTGACCCTCGGCGTCCGGGATCGGAAAAACATCTCGGCGCCCGAACTCGCGCGCCTCGTGAAGAACGTCGACGGACTCGGACTCAAATCCCTCGGACTCTCCGCTTCGGATTTCGGATGGTCGGCCGCCGAAGCGAAACGCCATTTTTCGAAGAATGGAGCGGAGCTTTGCGTGATCGAATGAAACCTACCGTCGAAGGATTCGATGCGTTCCATTCCCCTCGCCTGAGCCCCGCCGAAGGGCTCGAGTCGGACGCGACGCTGTTCACCGCGCCGCCGATCGAATCGCTCGAACTCCTGAAGGAGCTCGGCGATATCGCCCACGCTTCGATTTCGGCGACTGAACTTTTTCTCGAGCAAGCGCTGGAAAAGACCGCTCCACCCGTCGCGAAATCCGCGCCGATTCCGGCGGCCACTTCCCCGGCCGCGCTGGCCGAACACGCGTCGCCGAAAACCGCGCCGACTTCGGACGAGCGTCTGCTCGAAGCGCTCCTCGACTATCACCGTCTCCGCGGACCGAAGCTCGGTGCCCGCACCGCACCGCGCCCGACCGGCGAAGGTTCTTTCGCGCGCGTGGACGCATCGACCGAGCCCTCCGACCGATTCTCTTCTGTGGAAATTCCCGTCATCCAGGACGTCGTTCCGAAGACGAGTCCCGGCGGCATTCGCGCCTCCCGGCCAGTGCAGACCATCCTGAAATCGAAGCCCCGGCCATGACTTCCCGGAAGTCTCCCGCCCTCAGTCCCTCGCCGGCTACCCCCGATTTTCGGGCCCTGGTCGAACTCCGCCGGCAGTGGCGCTCCTTCCATGAGAAGCAGGATCGCGAGAACGCGGACCGCGTCTTTC
>JAYVXM010000166.1:0-2093 GCA_043785205.1 Bdellovibrionales bacterium | reverse complement strand
GAGCGCGTGGCTTCGAAAGAATAGTGTTCGAGAACTTGGCCGTCGGCCTGCTCGGACTCGGCGGTCCATGCGATGAACTCACGCAGCGCCGCCATCTTCGCGGCGTCCTTCGAAGGGGCGACCGACGCCTTCACTTCGAGCGAGCTCGGAATCACGCCGGAAATCCGGAGCGATTGGTAGAGGGATTCGATCGCCTGGAGCCGCGCAGCCTTCGGCGAAAGAGCGGACGTCTTCACGGCGCCGTTCCAGTTCGCGGCGATCCAGCGGTAAGCCGTCGCGGCTTGGGCGTACTGCTCGAGGGCGAAGTGGGTTTCCGCGAGGTTCCAGCGGAGCGCGAAGCGGCGGGCGTCGGTGGCGGCGGTCATGCGGTCGAAAGTCGTGAGGATCTGACCGACGTACTTCTCGGCGTCGGAGGAGACGGCCGTCTTCTTATAGTCGGTGATCCGTTTCGTGAGTTTGTCGGCGGCCCGGACGACGAGCTTACGCGCGTGTTCGGCTTCCGGGTTTTCGGGATTCGTGGAGAGCACGTCGGCGACGTCCGAGGAATCCTTCACGACGTCGGCGTACGCCGAACGCTCGAGATCGTACTCCAGGACGCCGATCAGCATCTCGAGGCTCTTCCGGGACGGATCGCTCTTGAGCACGATCGCCTTCCAAGCGCGGAGGTCGGCGTTCAGATCGGCCGTGCGAAGGTGGTCGGCGAACCGGATCGCCATCGAATGGTACCCCTCACCCGTGTCGAACGAACGGAAGAGGGTATTCGCGGACGCGAGGGTGAACTTCTTCGGGTTCGCGAGATGGGCCATGTAGGCGATGCTCGGAACGTCGTTCAATACGGAATCGCGCAGCGCCTGGTCGGCGGCCGAAAGGTTTTTCGCGCCTTCCCGGGACTTGAAGGTCTTCGCGAGGCGGGCGAGCTCGGCCGCGGCCGCTTCCGGCTTGCCGTCGGCTTGGAGCGCCCAGGCCCGCTTCGAAAGCGCGTTCGGGAAAAGGGAATGCTCCGGCATTGCCGCAAGCGGCGCGAGAACGGAAACCGCCCGCGCGAAATTTTTCCGGTCGATCGAGAGGTCGGCGATCGACATCGCGGCGACCGGTGCTTCGTCGCGCTTCGGATTCGCGGCGATGAACGCCTCGAGATCCTTCAGGGCGGGCGCGCCCTTTCCGAGTTCCTTCTCGGCCTTCCCACGGAGGAAAAGGGCGCGGGCCTGGTTCTCGGATTTCGGATAGACGCTCAGGATCCGGGAGAGGGGTTCGATCCCGGCCGCGAGCTTCGCGAGGTAGGCTTTCTTCAGACCGGTTTCACCCGGACCGTACGCGACGCGGAAGAGCTCGTCAGCGATTTCGAGGCGAAGTTCCGCCAAGCGAAGGAGCATCTCGGGCTCTTGCTTCGTCCCTTTATACCGTTTCACGAGGAGCGCGAGATCCGCGTCGGCTTCGTCTTGCATATCGACCGAGGCCTGATCGACCACGCGATCCGTGGTCTCTTCGGCCGTCGAAGCGGCGTGCGCGAGCGACATCCCGAGGAGGGAGGCGGCGACCAAGAGGCTAAAATAGCGGTTACTGCACATGGGACACCGCCAGTTGGATATCGAGGTAGCCTTCGCTCGCCGCGGAGGCGAGGACGGCCTTGATGGTTTCGTACGGAGCGCCTTCGTCGGCGACGACGATCAGCTTCGCGCCCTTCGGACCCGCGGCCGCGCGGGATCGGGCCGAAGCGAGCGCCCGACGTAGGGTGGACGAAGCGCCGTCGGCGTCGATGTCCTTTTTACCGAATTTGAAGGCATCCATCGCGGAAACGCTTTTCCCGCCGAGGACGACCGCGCTTTTCGCGATTTCGACCTTCAGCGCGTCGGATTTTTCCACGCGGCCCTTGGCCGCCGGCGGATTCAGGGCGACCGTCGGCTGGTACGGAAGACCTTCGACCGAGTAGGACTTCAGCAAGAAGACGAGGATGATGACGAAGATGTCGGCCATCGACGTGATTTGGAGCGCCATCTGCTCGCTCTTCTTCGCTTGCGGTAAGAATGATTTCTTAAACATAACTTCGTCCTTAAAAACCGCCCAAGTTCACTTGGGCGATTTTTCCCTTGGCG
>JAYVXM010000165.1:0-2097 GCA_043785205.1 Bdellovibrionales bacterium | reverse complement strand
TCGCCGTCGGGAAAACGGAACTCATCCGGGCTGAACATGTAAAGCCGGGCGCGATCGTGATCGACGTCGGAATCGGAAAGAACGCGGCCGGAAAGACGGTCGGCGACGTCGACTACGAAGACGTCGCGAAGGTGGCCGGAGGGATCACCCCGGTTCCCGGCGGCATCGGACCGATGACGATCCTCGGTCTCCTCGAAAACACGCTCGAAAGCGCGAAGAAAAAAATATGAAGCAAACGGCGCTGATCGAAGAACATCGCAAACTCGGCGGCCGACTCATCGACTTCGGCGGCTGGGAACTTCCGGTTCGGTATACCGGCGTGATGGACGAGCACCTCGCCTGCCGGGCGGCGGCCGGGCTCTTCGACGTGAGCCATATGGGCGAAGTCGTCGTCGAGGGAGCCGACGCGGAAAAATTCCTCTATCACCTCGTCTCAAACGACGTTTCGAAAATCGAGATCGGCATGGCCCAGTATTCCGCGCTCTGCCGTCCGGACGGCGGCATCGTAGACGATCTCATCGTCTATCGGCGCGATGCCGACCGATACTTCGTCGTCGTGAACGCGTCGAACACGGAGAAGGATTTCGCCTGGATGCGGAAAATTCATTCCGACGGCGGCTACAAGTGCCGCCTCGTGAACGAGAGCGCGAAGTGGTCCCAGATCGCGATCCAGGGCCGCGTCGCCGAAAAAATTCTCCAGACCCTCACTCCGATGAAACTTTCGGAGGTAAAACCATTCCGCTTCGTCGAGAATACGGTCCTCGGCATTCCGGCGATCCTCGCGCGCACAGGTTATACCGGCGAAGACGGCTTCGAGATTTACCTCGCTTGGGGCGACGCTCCGAAAGTATGGCGAGCGCTTCTCGAAAACGGTACTTCCTTTGGACTGAAGCCCTGTGGCCTCGGCGCGCGGGATACCCTTCGCCTCGAGGTGAAGTACCCGCTCTATGGAAACGAGCTTACCGACGAGACGAATCCGCTCGAAGCCGGGATCGGTTTCGCGACGAAGCTCGATAAAACCGACTTCGTCGGCAAGGCGGCGATCGTCGCCGCGAAGCAAGCCGGTCTGAAACGCAAGCTCGTCGGCATCGAAATCAAGGGCGCGGGGATTCCTCGTCACGGCTATAAGCTTTTCGACGAAACCGGAACGGAAGAGATCGGTTTTCTCACGAGCGGGACCCAGTCCCCTTCCCTTAAAAAACCGATCGGAGTCGCCTATGTCGCGACGAACCGCTCCGAAATCGGTACGAAAATCCTCGTTGAGATTCGCGCGAACAAGATTCCTGCTGAAGTTGTCGCGACGCCGTTTTATAAACGCCCCTATTAAGGAGTCACCATGCGCTTTCCGGAAAATCTGAAATACACGAAGGATCATGAGTGGGCGAAGGTCGAAGGGAACCAAATCACCGTCGGCATCACCGATCACGCGCAGAGCGCGCTCGGCGACATCGTCTTCGTCGAACTTCCGAAGGTCGGGCGCGAGCTTAAACCCGGAGAAACGTTCGGCGTCGTCGAGAGCATCAAGGCTGTTTCCGACCTCTACTCGCCGATCCAAGGAAAAGTCGTCGCGATCAACGCGGCTGCGGTCGCCGAACCGTCGCTCCTGAATCGCGAACCCCATTCGACCGCCTGGCTCGTAAAACTCGAGCTCACCGATCCCGCGAGTCTCGGTTCGCTGATGGACGCCGGAAAATATTCGGCCTTCGTCGAGACGTTGAAGTAATTGAAGCCTTCATTAAACCCGATTACACCCCAAGCTCACCCCGCGTATTCCTCGATCGGAGGGCAGGCGCAGACGAGGTTCCGCTCGCCGTACACGTTGTCGATCCGCGCGACCGCGGGCCAAAACTTCGCTTCGCGGACCCACTCCGCCGGGAAAACCGCGCGGGCCCGCCCGTAAGGATGATCCCACGCGTCCGCCGTCGCCATTTCCGCCGTATGGGGAGCGTTCTTTAGAAGGTTGTTTTTCCGATCGGCCTGGCCGCTTTCGATTTCGCGGATTTCTTCGCGGATCTTCACCATCGCCTCGATGAAGCGGTCGAGTTCGGGTTTTGCTTCGCTTTCCGTCGGCTCGATCATCATCGTTCCAGGTACCGG
>JAYVXM010000164.1:0-2097 GCA_043785205.1 Bdellovibrionales bacterium | reverse complement strand
GGCGAAGGAGCGGGAACGAAAGGATTCGAGGCATTCAATCTCGGGTCCGCCGCGGGCTTCAGCGTGAAGGAGGTCGTCGCCGAGGCCGAACGGATTCTCGGCGCGAAGATCGTGGCGAAATTCGAACCGCGCCGGCCGGGCGATCCCGCCCGACTGGTCGCCGATTCGGCGCGCGCGAAAAAGATCCTCGGCTTCGCTCCGCGTGGCGACGCGCTCGCCTCGATTATCGGGACCGCGCTCGAGTGGGAACGCCGGAAGCAGGCGCCGAAGAAAGCGGTTTTCCTCGATCGCGACGGGACCCTGAATTTTGATCCGGGTTACCTGAACGATCACGAAAAGTTCGATCTCCTTCCCGGCGTGCCGGAAGCACTCAAGCGGCTCGCGGAAGCGGGTTACCTCCTCGTCGTCGTTTCGAATCAGTCCGGGATCGCGCGCGGGATGATCACGCCCGAGGAACTCCGCCGTATTCACGGGAAGCTCGATCGCCTGCTCGCGGAGTCGGGCGTGCGGATTCACCATTACGCGCTCTGCTTCCACCATCCCGACGCGAACTGCGACTGCCGTAAGCCGAAGCCGAAACTCGTCCTCGACGCGGCCGCGAAGTACCGGATCGATCTTTCGCGTTCCTACATGATCGGCGATAAGGCCTCCGACGTCGAATGCGGACGGAACGCGAAACTCGCGGGTTCGTTTCTCGTCGGTACCGGGCACGGGATCGACGCGGCGAAAGCCCTCCCGGGCGCGAAGGAAGTTTTCGTCCCGACGCTCGCCGCGGCCGCCGACCGGATCCTCGCGCGTCCTTAGAACGACGATTTGATCTCCGGAATGAAGCGCAAGCCTTTGAGCGGCGTGCGGTCGAATCCGGGGACGTGATAGATCAGGAGCGATTCGAGGAGCGAGAAGAGGAGTTTTTGGTCCTCGAGCGATCCTTGCGTGAGTTCGGTCACCTTGCGAATCGGCGTGGAAAGCCCGATGTAGAAATCGCCGACCGCGGCCTGAGTCGCTTCGAAGAACTGATGTTGAAAACCGGGGGCGTAGTCCGTCGCGGAATCGGGCTTCACGCTCCGGCAATTCGGGCACGTCCAGCATGCCACCGAAATATGGCAGCGCAACCGAACGTCCGATGGAAAGTCGAGGAGGCTCCGCTCGCAACCGAGGCAGCGTAGGAGCTGGGGCTGGGTGCCGTTCCACTGAAGGACCTTCGAAAGGTAGGCGTTCAGCAGAACGAGGAGGATCCGTGATTCGACGGGCCGGCCGAGGTCGGCGAACTCTTCGAGCGTCGCGAGCGCGTTCGAGTGCAGTTTGAAGAGATCGAGGCACGGTTCCCGCTCGGGCGCGAGACGAAGCATGAGCTCGTTGAAGACCGAGGCGAGGGAGAGGATCTCGAAATCCTTTCGGAGACCGGCGAAGTCCTTGCGGATGGTCGCTTCCTGAACGTGGTAAAGGTCGCCGCGCGCCTCGCCGATCCGCCAACTCGAAGCGGTGAACGACTCGAGGCAGCCGCCAAAGCGGCGCGATTGGATCGCGTTCCGGGCGAGCGCCGAGATCTTTCCGTGATGTTCGGTGAGCGCGGTCACGATCCGGTGGCGCTCCTCGTAAGGTACGCTCCGGAGGACGATCGCCGTTTCCTCGAAAGTGGGGCCGCTCATGCCCCCCAATTTAACCGATTTCGCTCAGGGCCGACGCGGTTTTTTCTTCGGAATCCGGCCCGGACTCCGTTTCCGGTATTCGGGAACGGTGATTTGGCTGCAGCCGCCTCCCTGCTCGAGCGAGTGCGCGAGCGTCTGGCCGGGTAAGGCCGCGTACTGAATCACGTTCGCGATGTGCCGCTGAACGACGCAGGTCTTGAACCAGGTTTGGGAGCCGGGCAGACCGTACACGTTCGTGTATTCGATTTTCTTCGTGGCCGCGTTCCATTTTCCTCCCCAGTGGAGGCCTTCGATCAGCGTGGTCGGATCGAGGTTCGCCCAGCCCGCTCCGGACTCGTGAGAAACCTTCGTCATCCGGTAATAATATTCGAGGACGGAGACCTGACGATCGCCGGCGTTATAGATGGCGTCCGCGAGCAGCCATCCCGTGTGGAGCGGGTAGTAGTGC
>JAYVXM010000163.1:0-20954 GCA_043785205.1 Bdellovibrionales bacterium | reverse complement strand
TCAATAGTAAAAGGAAACGCCGAAAGTCGCACCGAAGTTATCGCGCCAGGTGCTGATTTTAGCGCCGGCGAGGTAGCTCGTGCCTTCAACTTTTATCGCGAAGGTCTTCGTCAGGAAGAGCTTTAGGCCGGCCCCGATGACTCCGGTCACCTGATCGAGGTGCTGAACTTGCGAACGACCCACGGAATCGTAAACCGTCGCCTCGCGATTCAGCTGTCCGATCCCGATTTTCGCGTACGGTTGGATCGGGGCGTTCCGGCCAAGAAGGTTCCAAACCAGATTCAGCGAATAAACTTGATCGTTATAGAACGAGTCTTCGAACCCCTCGTAGTGATCCCGTTCGAAACTCTTCTGATAGGCGATTTCGAGGGTCGACGAGTCGCTGAAGTTATACCCGACCGAGCCGCCGAGGCGCCGGTTCCAGGAATAACTTCCTCCCGAGTAGGCCGAATGGCTATAATTAAATCCCGACGAAAACTCCCAATAATCCGCGCGCGCGGAGCGGCCGAAAAACGCCGCTACGAACAGCAGTCCCAATAGAAAAAGACGGGGTTGATTCACGATGCACCTTCCTTGTGGAATCTCGTCCCCGCCGCTCCGTGCGGAGAACTTTAATTACGGGCTGTCGTCTTCCGGGCGCATCGTCGAGAGCGCCTGGAGTAATTTTTTCTTCTCGGATTCGTCCTGACCCTGACGTTTCAAGGCGAAATTCGGCTCGTCGGAGGCGACGCGCTTGCGGCGAGCGGCGGCCGTCACTTTCTTGGCCGGCGAGATGGATCGACCCACCGATGCCGGCGCGCGATTCGCGCCCGCCGACTCGCTCCCCGCGACGGCGAATTCGCCGCTCGGCACGGATTTCAGAATGCCCTTCGGGCTCGCTTTGGCGGTCGTGGCGAGCGTCACCGGCATCTTCGTTTTCGCTCCGGCCTTCACGGCCTTCTCGAGCGACTCCCGCACCGCGAACGGAACGCCGAGCTTCGCGAGCCGCTCTCCGAGATCGCGCGCGTTCACGAACCGCGCTTGATCAGGCAGGAGCCGTTCGACCGGATTCGCGAAGGAAACGACCTTGGCGAATTCCGCCACCATGCGGGGTTCGCGAAAGAAACGGTTTTCGAGCGAGGCGACTCCCCCGACGCCGACGATCTGGCTTTCTTCAGTCGCGCTCGAATAGACGACGAACGCGCCGCCCTTTTCCACGCGGCCGACGGCGTTCGGCGTTACGATCCGGAGCTCGCCCTTCGACGGTTGCACGAGGAATTCGCCGCGGTAGAGCGCGAGATGGGCCGCTTCCGGATTCGCGCCGGACTGAGGGTCTAAAATTTGAAAAAAGGTATTCTCTCCGGCGAGCACGCCCGCCGAAGCGGTCAACTCGATCGTCGCTCTACCCTTATCGACGCTGACCCAGTCGCCGCAGTGAAGCTTCGAACCGTAGGCCGCGTCGCCGAGGTGCGTCCGCGTATAGTCGAAAATCTGGGTCTCGCCCTCGAACTTGCGCAGGATGCCGCAAACCTTGCCGGCGCCGGACTCGTTCGGCTCGGCCGCGGAGCCGCTCCCCGCCAGCGCGATTGTCGCGACGGCGACGAGGAAAATCTTATTCGTGTTCTGGAGTTTGGCCTTCATGGCTTTCCTCGGTTTCCTTTTCTCCGGAGACGGACGCGGGCAGACGGGTCTTTTCCGATTTCTCACCCTGCGGATTCACCCACCGCGCTTCCTTGGTGAGCGGATCCTTTTCGAGACTGTCCAGAATCAGCTTCTGGGCCAGACCACGGTTCTTCGTGCGCTCAGCGACGAGCGCTTGCCAGTAAACCGCTTGGCGCTTCGCCTTCAGCGTCGTTTCGTCGGTTTCCGAAAGTTTCGAGACGCGTTCGAAATATTCGGTCGCGTTCTTGAAGTGTTCGAGCCGGTAGAACGCGATCCCCGCCATCAGGTAGTTCGAAGCGGTGCGGAAACTCTTGTCTTCGTCGAGTTCGATCAAGAAATTCAGGATGACCGCCGCCTTCTCGTCATCCTTAACTTTGAAGTAGGAGACGCCGAGAGCGAGGAGCTGCTCGGGGAGGAGGTTTTCCGGGAATTGGTAACGAATCGAGGCGACCGAGCGCGCGGCGCGGGAACCGGCGGCCGTCGCGAGCTTCTTGCCGACGGTCTCCGTCTTTTTCATCGCGTCATCGCTCCGGATATTGAATTTTCCGGTTTCGACCATTACGCGAAGATACGCGTTTTCGAGTTTGAGCTTCTTATTCTCTTCCTCCGCTTGCTGGATCGCATGAACCTTCAGATTCAAGCTTTCCCAAGCGTCGACGTAGGTCCCGAGAATTCGCGCGACGATCCCGCGCGGGTCGCGAAGCGGCAGGGGCGCCGACTCGGTTTCGATCAGGGTGTCGGAATTCTTCGCGATCTGGGTATCGACTTCCTCTTCCTCTTCGTAATATTCGCCGTCGTCGGGAGTCGCGTCGACTTTCGGGACGGACGCGGGCGCCCGGTCGGTCGCGTGGGTCGGGGCCTTGCCTTCGTCCGGTTCGTGCGCCGGTTTCGCGACGCTGACTTTTTTCGAATCGCGCTTTGCGATGGTGTCCGCCGAGTCCGTCTTCCCGGATTTTTGGGTACCAAGAACGAAGGCGACGAGCACGACGGCGGTGAGCGCCCCGCTCGCAATCAAATGCTTCTTTTCGATCTTCGGTAAGGTCATCATGAAACCCATGGGATTAGACTTCTCCAGGTGTCTCTTCGGACCGGGGGCGAAGAATCTTAACGGTTTTTCGTAGAAGCGGTTTCCCGCCGAATCTCCCTGCGCTATAGATGGGGCACGTATGGAACGTTTCGCGCGCCAAGCCGCTGACGCATTAAGCCAAGTCCTTCCCCAACCGCTTCCGGCCGCCACGATCGCGCTCCAGATCGAAGTGCCGCCCGATCCTAAGCTCGGCGATTTCGCCTTCCCCTGTTTTCGCCTCGCTAAGGGCATGGGTAAATCTCCGAACGACGCCGCGAAGGAAATCGTCAGGCTTCTGACGGAAAAGAACTCTGTTCCGCCCACGCTTTCCGCCGCCGCCGTCGGACCCTACGTGAACTTTACGGTCGCGAACGCGGAGGCCGTCCACGCGCTCCTCGCCGACATCCTGAAGGGCGACGAGAACGGCGACTACGGCCGCGTCCACGGGCCGACTCGCGCGACCTGGATCATCGAGTTCTCGAGTCCGAACGTGGCGAAGCCGTTCATGATCTACCACTTTCGCCCGACCGGCCTCGGCGCGTGCCTCGACCGCGTCGGCCGCTACCGCGGCTATAAAATGGTGTCGATCAATCACCTCGGCGATTGGGGCACCCAGTTCGGAAAGCTCTTCGTCGCGAATCAGAAGTACCGCGGCGGAAAGCTCGATCCGACTTACGAGGAACTGCTCGAGATTTACGTCCGCTTTCACCAGGACCTAGAAACGAATCCGGAACTCGAAGATCAGGGCCGCGACGCCTTTCGCCGGCTCGAACGAAAGGATCCGGAGGTCGGCGCGTTCTGGAAGGTTTGCATCGACGCCTCCCTGAAGGTCTTCAACGCCCTCTACGCGAAGCTCGACGTGAAGTTCGACCACATCTGGGGCGAAAGCCATTACGAGGATCAGCTGAAGCCGCTCCTCGCGCAGCTGAAACACGATCAGATCATCGTCCAGAGCGAAGGTGCCTGGATCGCGAACGTGACCGACGAAAAAGGCCGCGAGCTCACCCCCTGCATCCTCGAAAAATCCGACGGGTCGACGATTTACGCCACCCGCGACCTCGCGGCCGCCCTCTATCGTTACGATAAATACAAATTCGACCGGATGACCTACGTCGTCGGCGGCGAACAGCGCCTCCACTTCCAGCAGATTTTCGGCATCCTCCGGAAAATGGGGAAAGAGTGGGCCGCCCGCTGCGAACACGTTCCGACCGGCCTCTACCGCTTCAAGGACGCGAAAATGTCGACCCGGAAGGGAAACTTCGTCACCCTCGAGGACGTCTGGTCGCTCGTGAAAGATCGCGTCGCGGCGCTCATGAAGGAACGGGGCGCCGCCGAAGGCGCGACCGCCGCGGAGCTCGCCGAGATCGTCGAGAAGGTTTCGATCGCCGCGATCGTGTTTCATGACCTCGCCGCCGATCCCGGCCGCGACGTGGATTTCGACGTCGAACGCGTCGCCGACTTCGAAGGCGAAACCGGTCCGTATCTCCAGTACGCCCACACGCGTTGCCTCTCGATCCTTCGGAAGGCCGCCGAGGCCGGAACGCCGCTTCCGAGCCGCACCGCCTCGACCGCCGAAGCCGTGGTCGGAAAAGCCGTCCCGCTCCTCCGGAAGGACGAGGAAGTCCGGCTCGTGAAGACCCTCGGTCGTTTTCCGATCCACCTCGAGCGCACGCTCGAGCACCGGAAGGCGTCCCAGCTCGCGAATTACCTGATCGACCTCGTGAAGGCCTACGGCGAATTCTACCGCGAATGTCACGTGCTCGGCCAAGCCCGCGAGCTCACCGAAGCGCGGCTCCTCCTCGTCGAAGCGACGCGCCGGATCCTCGCCCAGGGACTCCACCTCCTCGGAATTCCGCTCCCCGAGCGGATGTGATCGCGGAGCTGCGATGGACGTTCGCCGACTCGATTTGACGACTGATCCTCGCGGCCGTCACCGAACCGCTCTACGGCGGGAACGTCCTCCGTTAAAGGGACTGGCTCGAATTTCCGTCGTTTTTCGTAGAGACGGACTCCGCTTCGGCTTCCGGCGCGGTCGCGACGTCGCCGCTCTTGAGCGCCACCCCGACCGGTGCCTTATAGCCGCGCGAGATTGCCATCCACGCGAGCGTCCGCGTGCGTTCGGAAGGGCTGAGCGGCACGCCGACGGGAATGGCCCGCGCGTTCGAAAGCGCTTCCGCGAGATCCGACGATTCGCGCTCGAGGGAAGTCGAAGGCGTTTCTTCCTTCAGATCGGATTTCACCTTCGCCGGCGCGGCGTCGCTCGCGTCGAAATGGGCCTTGCAGCCCGGGCTAAGCTTTTCGCGATTTTCGCGGAGGCAACCACGTGGTCCGGGGTGGGTAGCCGCGGCCTTCGCGGGTTCCGGAATCCGGCAAAGCTTCTCGACGTCGGCGGCGCAGTCCTTCTTCACATCCCCGGGTTCGTGACCCGCGAAGGCGATTCTCGAGAAGGCACCGAAGACCAGAACACCGGCGAGCAGAATTTTCATAAACACTTCGTACCGAATGCGGCGACGATTCGCCAAAAAAAAGGGGTGAGCAGATTCGTAGATCGTGCTCACCCGCTTCCCGAGAGACTCCGGCCTGATGCGTTCGGGTTCGTTTCAGGGTCATCAGGGTTTTTAGGGTATTGAGAACCGCACCAACCCGGGCCTCTTGATTCAGAATCATTTCGACACTTTAAACTTCGTCCGCTTCTCCTCGGTTAGAGCCGCTTCGGCCCCGAATCGGCCGCCGATGGCCGATTTCACAAATGGACACCCTCCCATTCAGCGAAAGGCATGCCATGAAGCGGTGCGTTGTTTAAAATTTTAGGAGCCGGGGAAGCTCGGCTTGGAAATGGGCGAGGAGCTTTTGGGGCACGACCTCGGCTCGCACGGAAAGGTAGAGCGCTTCTTGGACGTCGGGCCATTCGTCGACGCGAATCTCCCGAAGCTCCCCCCGCCGCACGAAATCGATCGCGACAACTTCCGGAAGGAAGGAGAGCTGGTCCGTCCGCCGAACGATCTCGAGCGCGGTGCCGGCGGTCGCGACCGCGTCGCCCGTCCGCCGCTCGTCGACCGAAAGGGGACAGAGGTCGTCTCCGGCTTGAGCGCCGTTCTTCGTCCAACGGGCCGGGGTGACGAACGAGTACGCTTTCACCCGCGCCTCGGTCGCCTTCGCGCCGAGCGGATGGCCGGCGCGCCCATAAAGTTTCGACCGGAAATTCCCGAGCTTTTTCGACTCCCAGCTTCGCGGCCAATCCATCTTTCCGAGGTGAATGGCGATTTCGAAAAGGCCGTTGATCCCGGACACGATGAGGTCCTTGCCCGGCACTTCGAGGAGCCGAAAGCGGAGATCGAGTCCCCGTTTCGGCAACGAGGCGAGGCACTCCGGAATCAGAAACTGGTGGATGAAGCTTTGGGCAGCGAGCCCGTAGACGGCGCGCAAAGGCTCCTCGCCGGCGCTCGTCGCCGGCCCCGAACGGAGTCCCGCCGAGAGGTCGACGATCCGCTTCGCGGTCTTCAGAAAATGCATCCCCTCGATCGTGAATCGCATCCCCGAGGTCGAGCGAGTCACGAGCGGGTATCCGACCCGCGCTTCGACCTTTCGGACCACCTTCGAGACCAGTGAGGGATGAATTCCGAGCCGGCGCGCGAGCCCCCGGAGCGAGGGCGTCTGGGAGAGCTCGATCAGAAGCTTCAATTCCGAAAGCCTCAATTCTCCGATCCGGGCCGCGAAGTCGCTCATGAGACGAGCGTAAACGAGTGTTCCCAATAAGTGAACACCTGTCCGATCTTTGTTGTCTATTGGGCAACACCGGAACGCGTTATAAATCCCGGAATCCGAACGTCGATTCGCGACGTTCGGACTGAGGACCTTCCCATGAGTTTACATTTTATTCGTCACGGCGAATCCCGATCGAACGAACAGAACCGATTCGCCGGCCGGTTCGATAGTCCCCTCACCGAGCTCGGGCGCCGCCAAGCCGAGATGGCCGCGCGGGAAATCACTCGCGCCGGACTCCATTTCGACGAAGTCCACGCCACCCCCCTCATCCGCGCGAAGGAAACCGCCGAGATCCTCCTGCGTACCGCGGGCTTCGCCGGCCTCCCCGTCATCGAAACCGAAGCGCTCATCGAACGGGATTTCGGCGCCCTTTCCGAGCAGAACAAGAGCCTCATCAAAAAAGCGTACGGCCACCACCACTACGAAACGATGTTCCACCGTGCGGTCGGCGCGCCTCCGCGCGGCGAAACGTTCGAGGCGATGTACGAGCGCACGCTCGCGTACTATTTCGAAGTCCTCAAGCCCGCCTCGGATTCGGGGCGTCGCATCCTCGTCGTCGCCCACAAATACATCGTCGAGATGTTCGCGCTGATCGCGGCGGACATGAAACCCGCCGAATATTTCGACTTTAAAATTCCGAACTCGAAAGCGTCGAGCTTCGAAGACCTCGGCCGCCGGGCGCGGACCGCCTCGCCGGCCGCCCAGGCGAGCGCCGAATTCCTCGAGATCCACCTTTTGAAGTTCATCTTCCTCGCCGCGATTCTTGGTGCCGTCGTCAAACAGGCGATCGATCTGCCGGTCCGCGAGGGCGGCCCGGCATTCACCGTCCTTATCGGTGGGCTCCTCGCCGTGAATTCGTTCATGGCAGTACTCCGTCTCGAAAAAGCGGTGATCTTCAGCTCGTTCGACGCATTACGCACGAGCGGGATCGGTCTTCTCCTCAAGGCGGTCGCCGGCTTCGCGCTCCTCTTCGGAGTGCGCGCGAAGGCCGGACTCGCGGCGGGGCTCTTCTTCCTCCTTCCTCCGGCCATGACCGCGCCGACGCTTTCCCTCCTCTGGGGCGGCGACTATTTCCTCTCCGCGCGGCTTACCGGGGCAGCCTCGATCCTTTCTCCAATCCTCCTCATCCTCGCGGCGAAACTCCTCCCGTACGCCGGAATTCCCGTCGCGCTTAACCTCGGCGGCTATTTCGTCCTTTTCGGGCTTTCCGTCATCGTTCCCGCCGTGCTCGCCCAAGCGATGCGACGTCGGGACCCGATCGAAGCCGGCGCGCTCTCGACGAACTACGGATGGGTCGGCGGCGCGGTCCTGATCCCGCTCGCGTTCGTGAGCCTCTTTCTCTTCACGCCGAAGGGAGTGATCGACCTCGTCGGCCAAGCCGTCGCGAACGGACTTCTTCTCCGGGACCTCGCCTTCGTCGGCGGGCTCTTCGCCGCCGTTCGGCTCATCGGGAAGCTCAGCGCCCGGATGGGCAATCTCGACGAGGGAGCGCGCTTCGACGCTTACCTCGTTCAGGCCTTCCCGAATCTCTTTCTCTGGATGGCGCTCCTGCCGGCGGGGTCGGACACCGATCTCCTCCTTCCGCTCATGAACCTCGCGTTCTTCGCGAGCATGGGCCTCGAGGAATTCCGGGCAGTCCGCGGCTTCGCGAGAAAAATGCGCGGCCTACCGGCCCCCACGAAAGGAACGTTCGCCATCGAGGGCGCCGGCCGCCGTTTTCGGGACTAGCGCGCGTACATCCGAAGCATCATGCTCAAAAGCTCAAGCTCGCATTCATTCTGGTCCCCGGTCGTCGGAATCGCGCCGTAGCGATCCTTGCGCGCGCAGAGCTTGTCGCGAACGTCGCTCAGATCGGACGAAAGCTTTTCCACTTGGGACGCGGTCATGAGTCCGCTTTCGACCGCGCGCCGGCCGCAGACCCCTTCGACCTTCGATTGGGCGACGTAGAGTTTCCCCGGCTCGTCCGGACCGGCGTCGTCGCGGACCGCGCGAAGCACGACCGCCCGGACGTTCTGCTGGCAACCCGCGAGCGTGATCCCCTCGCCCGCGTACCCGCTCGAGAACGGAATGAGCGAAAAAAAGCCGAGCGCGAGGACGGATCGGGTCGAAAACGGCAAGGGGACCTCCGGGGATGAGAGTTTGCCGTGAATTAGCGCGCGTCCGGGCGGCTTGCAAGCGGATTTACCGCGTGGCCGCGGGATCCGGCTCCGCGCTCGCGGCGTCGCTATCGACAAGTGCCGCGCGGCAGAACGATTCGCCACCCGCCGGATCGTCGCCCGAGTGCACGCGGAACGAACGTTTTGGACTCCCCGGCTTTTCACCCTCGATCGGAAAAGTGGCGTATTCCTCGCGTCCCGGTTCGGTTAGCCAGATCTCCGGTTCCCCTAACCGCAGTCCGATCTCGGCGAGCCCGGCCTCCATCAGCGCGCGTTTCGCATCGATGCACTTTTCGAGGCGTACCGTCCGTCCGCGATCGGGATAACGGGTCGCTAGGAAAAGCCCGACCCCGAAGAAGGCGAAGGTACCGACGGCGACCGCGATCCGTTTACGGCGCCGGTTCAAATCCTTAGCCCGAGCCACCCGTGACCGCTTCCGGCCGATGATTCACCACGGCCTTCAGGTATTCGCGACGCATCTGCGCGATGAAGTCGATCTTGATTTCCTTCGGGCACGCCGACTGGCATTCGCCGATGTTCGTGCAATGGCCGAACCCTTCGTGGTCCATCTGCTCGACCATGCGGAGGACGCGCCGCTCGCGGAGCGGATGGCCTTGCGGGAGCATCGCGAGGTGGCCGATCTTCGCCGAGACGAAGAGCGAAGCGGAGGAATTCGGGCAGGCCGCGACGCAAGCTCCGCATCCGATGCATGCCGCCGCGTCCATCGCCTGATCCGCGTCGGCCTTCGGTACGAGCATCGCGTTCGCGTCGGCATGGGGGCCGGTCTTCGCGCCGGTGTAACCGCCGACGGCGATGATCCGATCGAACGCGGAACGGTCGACGACGAGGTCCTTGATCACCGGAAACGCGGCCGCGCGCCACGGCTCGACGACGAGCGTGTCGCCGTCCCGGAAATTCCGCATGTAGAGCTGGCAGGTCGCCGCTCCGCGTTCCGGACCATGGGCCTGGCCGTTGATCACGCACGAACAGGTCCCGCAGATTCCCTCGCGACAATCGCTCTCGAATTCGATCGGCGCGATCCCTTTTTTCGTCAGGTCTTCGTTTAGGAGATCGAGCGCTTCGAGGAAACTCATGTCCGAGCTTACGCCGCCCAGGGCGTGGGTTTCGAACTTTCCGTCGGCCTTCGCCGACGGCTGGCGCCACATCTTGAAGGTCAGATTCATCAGCTTCGAACTCGATTTCGACATTTTTCGATTCCTTCTCGCTCGCCGATTTACTTGTAGGACCGGGTGGTCGGGTGCACGTATTCGAATACCAATTTCTCTTTATGGAGGGCCGGCTTCGAGGGGTCGCCGGTGTACTGCCAGGCGGAAACGTGCGAAAAATTCTCGTCGTCCCGTTTCGCTTCGCCGTCTTCCGTTTGGGATTCCGCCCGGAAGTGTCCGCCGCAGCTTTCCTTCCGCTCGAGCGCGTCGATCGCCATGAGCTCGCCCAGCTCGAGGAAGTCCTCGACCCGAAGGGCGACTTCGAGGAGCTGATTTCGCTCCGCGGTTCCCGCCGGAAGGACGAGCTTGAATCCTTGCGCGAATTCTTGCCGAAGAGTGCGAACTTTCGCGATGGCGGTGCGGAGCCCGGTCTCCGAACGTTCCATCCCGACGAATTCCCAGAGCGTCGCGCCGAGATCGCGGTAAATTTCCATCACCGTCCGCGCCCCGCCCTTTTTCGCGCGGGCGACGATCGAATCGAGTCGGCCCTTCGTCTCCGCTTCGGCTACGTCGAACGCGGCGTGCTTCGTCTCGACCTTCTCGAACTTCGTCGAGGCGAGGTAGTTCGTCATTGTGAACGGAATGACAAAGTAACCGTCGGCGAGCCCTTGCATGAGCGCCGAAGCGCCGAGGCGATTCGCGCCGTGGTCGGAAAAGTTCGCTTCGCCGAGGACGAAGAGTCCGGGAATGTTCGACTGGAGCTGGTAATCGACCCAGAGGCCGCCCATCGTGTAGTGGACCGCCGGATAGATCCGCATCGGAACCTGGTACGGATTTTCGTCGGTGATCTCGTGGTAGATATCGAAAAGATTACCGTACTTCTCCCGGATCATGTTCTCGCCGACGCGTTTGATCGCGTCGCGGAAGTCGAGGTAGACGGCGAGCTTCGATTCGCCGACTCCCCTTCCCTCGTCGCAGACCTGCTTCGCGGCGCGGGAAGCGACGTCGCGCGGAACCAGGTTTCCGAACGCCGGGTAACGGCGCTCGAGATAGTAGTCGCGATCCTCGTCCTGGATCTCGGAAGGATGTTTCGCGCAGTCTTCCTTCCGTTTCGGAACCCAAACTCGCCCGTCGTTCCGGAGGGATTCGGACATGAGCGTCAGCTTAGACTGGTGATCGCCCGACTGCGGGATGCAGGTCGGATGGATTTGCGTGAAGCAGGGGTTTCCGAAGAGCGCGCCGCGCTTGTGCGCGCGCCACGCGGCGGTGCAGTTCGAGTTGAAGGCGCTCGTCGAGAGAAAATAAACGCGGCTATAGCCGCCGGTCGCGAGGACGACGGCGTCGGCGACGTGGCGTTCGATCTCGCCGGTGAGGAGATTGCGCACGATGATCCCGCGCGCTTTCCCGTCGACGATGACGAGGTCGAGCATTTCGCGGAAAGTGTGCATCTCGACGTTCTTTTCGTCGACCTGCCGCATGAGCGCCTGGTAGGCGCCGATGAGGAGCTGCTGACCGGTCTGGCCGCGAGCGTAGAACGTCCGCGAAACCTGGGTTCCGCCGAAGGAGCGGTTCGCGAGCTCGCCCGAATACTCGCGCGCGAACGGAACGCCCGCCGCGACCGACTGATCGATGATGTCGCGCGAGACTTCGGCGAGGCGATGGACGTTCGCTTCGCGCGAGCGATAGTCGCCACCCTTCACGGTATCGTAGAATAGCCGATAAACCGAATCGCCATCGTTCATGTAGTTCTTCGCGGCGTTGATCCCGCCCTGGGCGGCGATCGAGTGCGCGCGACGCGGGGAATCCGAGATGCAGAACGATTTGATTTGGTATCCCTGCTCCCCCATCGACGCCGCCGCCGAAGCCCCGGCGAGACCGGTTCCGACGACGATGACCGTGTGTTTCCGCTTGTTTGCGGGATTCACGAGTTTCATGTCGCCCTTGAACTTCGTCCACCGCGACTCGATCGGTCCGGAAGGAATGCGTGCGTCGAGTTTCATTTCCATTTCACGAGCTCCAAATCAGTGGAAAAAATAAAGGTAGGCCGGGATCGAAAGAAAGCCGACCGCGAGCAGGGTCCCGATCGCCCCGCCGACGACGTAGATCGCCTTCGAGTTCGTCTCCTTCGTCAGCCCGAGGCTCTGGAGACCGCTCCAAACGCCGTGGCGAAGATGGAAACCGAGGAAGACCATGGTGACGGTGTAGAAAATCACGATGCGGTAATCCTTGAAGTCCTCGTTCACGAGCCGGTAAAGGTCGCGCACCTGGGCGCCGCCGGCGAGCTCGGTGACGTAGCCGTCGGAAACGTCCGGGCCGTACTTGAAACGCCGAATGTGGATGATGAGGAAGAAGAGGAGGAGGCAGCCGGTGATCGCCATATTGTTCGCGGCGAAGCCCCATTTCGACGGGCCGCCCTTCGAGCGGTTTACCGCGTAGTTCGTCGGCTTCGCGCGGCGTTTAAGCAAGGCGAGGCGGATCCCGGTCACGGCGTGAAAAAGGATGAAGGCGACAAGCCCGACCTCCGCCGCGTAGAGGAGAATCCCGAAGCTCGCGAGCTTCTCCGCGTAAGCGTTGAACAAGGAGGAATCTTTCGAGTAGAGAAGAAGGTTTCCGGAAAGGTGCATCACGAGAAACCCGATGAGGAGAAGCCCGGTGAGGCCCATCCCGAACTTCTTGGCGACCGAAGACGAGAGAAAATGAGTTTTCATAGGGTACCTCGGAGGATACCTGAACGAACCCATTCGGGAAATTGGAAATCGGGGTCGACGCGCCCTTAGGCGGCCCGGGAACCGTGCGATTTACGGTAGGCGATCCACCAGTCCTTGGACGCTATCGGAACGCCTTCTTGCACGGCTTCGAGCCGAGTGCAGGTCGTCTCGATCTCGTCGAAGAAGAGCGCGATGGCGCCTTCCGACGTCTCGACGAGGAGCGCTTCGCCCACGTCGGCGGCGTTTCCGACGGTCGTCTCATCGCCCACTTCGGCCGCGTCGACCAGGCCGAGGAGTCCCGTGATTCCGATCCAGACGCGCACGGAGACACCGCGGTCGCTAAAGGCGATGACGAGGCCACGCGAATCGTTATCGTCGGCGCCTAATTTTTTCCAAAGCTCGAGCTTCGCGAGGAGGATTCGTTCCACCTCGCGGGCCATTTGGAACGTCGTCTTCGCGATCGAGGTCCACTCTGGCTTTTCGGCCATTTTTGCGCGCTTTTTCGGCGTACGCATCGGCACGATCGGCGGAAGGACGTCTTCGAGCGCATGAAACGCGCGCACGAGAAGCTTCGTCTCCTCGACCATCCCGCAAATGCCCTTCAGGCTGTGAATCGGGCGGTACACCGAAAGAATCTCGTTCTGGGTCGGATCCGGAACGGATTTAAGGACGTCGAATCCCTGCTCGGCTTCCCGGAGGAGCCGGTCGAGGTCTTGGGTAAACTGTTTGAGAACGGCGTATTTCCGAGGCATCTCAACCCTCCTCATCGGCCGACCCGACGTTAAAGTTGACGCCCTTGCATCATTTAGACAGTCCGGGACCTCCGAATGAGGCCTAAATCGTTCCCGTTGGAGCGGACATGACGCGATCTGGCATCCCCCGTGCTTTTACCTTAAGGTCATGTTTCGGAAGCCTTTTTCAAAAAATCGCCTTCAGCTGGTCGGTTTTCTCGTCGGGGTAGGCATCGGTGCGTCGACCCTGGCCCTCGCTAAAGACGACCCCGAAAACCCGAAACCTTGGCCCGAACGGATCCTCCGCTCCCTCCACACGGGAGTCGAACACGGCTTCGTCGAGCTCTCGAGCGCCCTTTTCGACAGCTTCGACAAACTCGATAGCGATCTCTTCAAATTCCCGGGAAACAGTCGCGCCGCTCTCGGAGTGAGGCGGGACGTGGTCGACAATTTCGATCTGATGAACACCTACACGGTCATCGACCGCGTCCGAATCCGCGCCGATGCGCGTCCGTTCGCGAGCCTTACGACCTGGACGGAAGACGTCGCGACCAAAGGCCTCGGTACTCCGTTCGTCGGCCTCGTATTCGAACCCCAGGCCTCCATCGAATGGACCGACGTGCGCCCGGTGAAGGCGCTCGAGTATAAAAAAGAACCGACGACGAAGATGCTGATCGCCCAAGCGAAAACCGGAAAAGCGTCGGACGCGGTCGATCCCATGGTTCTTCCGACGGCCCTCCCCTCGCCGTCGCCCGATGTCGACCTCTCGGAACTGAATCCGGACGTCCCGATCACCTTCCTCGACCCGTCGATTCGCGCGCGCTTCTCGAAGGTCACGAACCTCGCGACATTCCCGTTCCGCCTTCCGCTCCACCGGTCGGACGTCTCGAAAATGAAGGACGGGGAAATTCTTTCGTACGCGTTTGACGGCCAGGTCGAAGTCGGCGTGAGCGCCGGCCTGAAAGTCATTCCGTCGTTGAACGTCCTTCACGCGGGAATCGACCTTCGCGGGACCGTCCTACTCCACGGACGCTACCAAATTTCCGTGCTCCGCGAAGACCCGCGCTACGCCCGCGTGAAGCTCACCCACCTGACCGAAAAAGGAACCCACGGCAGCGTTCGCGTCGGAATCGACCGGCGCGACGTCTTCGACGGCGTGATGCTCTTCAAGGGTACGGCGATCGAGCAGGATCACGTACTCAAGTACGACGCGAACTTCCTGCCGTTCGACTTCGAATCGAGCCGGATCCGCACCAACCAATTCGACGTCGTCTACCGTTACGACCTCGACGATCCGGTCGGGAAGGCCGCGTACCACAAAGCCGTGCTCGGAAAATTCGCGGAGTCCGAGACGCTCACCGGCGACGTCGCCGGCGTCGTCGGGAAGCCGGTCGAAAAGCTCCTCAGCCGGGATAGCGATCGTTCGAGCACCGAACACGACCTGAAGCTCGATCTCGTGAATATCCTTCGCCTCGAATGGAACGGCAAGCGCGAGGTACTCGAGGCGACCCTCGATCTCCCGGACGGCACTCACCACGTCCTCGAGGCCTTCCACGAAAAGAAGCGCTCTCACTCGACCTTTTTCGGAGCGACGAACCGGGACCGCACGCGGCGAATGACGCTCTACCTCGACGCCGAACTCCTCGCGAAGCACGACCCCCAGTCGATCTTCGTGATTACGGAAATCACCGAAGAAGACTCGAACACGAATGCGGGCGAACTGAACAAACTGATCGCCGGAATGGAAAAACTCCTCCGGAAGCCCGACCTCCTACCGGCGGTGGCCGAAACGATCCCCGGTCGAAAGACACCGGGAAAGGCCCGCCGCGCCTGGTACGGACGGAGTAGCTTCTATTACGGGTATTCGCTCGCGTACGAGGAAGTCGACGGATTTCTTCGCGCCGACTTCGCGACCATCGACGTTCTCGCGCGGAAATATTTCGACGGCGACGAAGCCCAGCGGCTCCTGACCGCGTGGGGAACGGCGTCCGCGGCGATGAAGTCCGGCGCGGCGCCGGACGTTCTCTTCCAAGCGCTCCGCGGTGTTTTCTCGGCGAAATTTTCGATCGAACCGCTCACGAATGTGATCTTCGATTCGATTCCGACGAAACAAATCGATTACTTCGTCACCGCCCAGAACGTCGCTTTCGGCCGCATCCAGGACCGCGGGAAGACGATCCCGTCCGTCGAGCAAGCGCTGACGAATACGGACCGAGAACTCGGCTTCGAAACCTACGCCCAGCGCCTCAAGCAGGACTCCGAAGCGATCGTGACCGAGATTCACGTCGACGAGCGGCCGAATGGATTGAAGAACTTACGCTTCACTCTCGCGAAGGAAGCCGCGAACGTTTTCTTCCGCCTCTTCCGGGTCACCGGATACAAAAAGCAAAAAAAGGTGACCGAAATCGTCATCAACAATCGCTCGCACCGGTTCAAGACCGGAGAAAACGTCCTCCCCCTCGACCCGAATTCCCCGGACCTCCTTACGGCGAAGCTTTCGCGCGATCTCCGGCGCGGCGAGTTTTATAACCTTTCCATCGCCTATTCCCGCACGACCGATCGCTACGGACCGGTCGTCTCCTCGCGTTTCGAATGCGATGAACCTTACCCGTCCTCAAATCCGGAGGCCGCCGAGAGCGCCCTTCCGCCGAAACCGGACACTCCCGCTCCTTCGACAAGCCTGGATAGCCCGCTTCGTGAGCACTAAATCTGAAAGACTTGGTGGGGCTGGTATTCCCCCACCCATTCGCGCAGCTCCGATCGACTCCGGAGTCCTTCGATCTCGACGAACGCGAACGTCCGGCGAAGGTGTTGACCGAGGCCGCTCCAATCGAGGTTGATCATCCGGGTCCAGGTCCCCGTATTGATGTACTGTTTGCCGTCGGGCCAGACTTTATCCATCGGCCGGTGAGTATGGCCGAAGATCACCGTCCGGAGATCGGAACGGGCGTCCAGGAGCTCCCGGGCCTCGTGTTCGAGGTCGCGGAAGAGTTGGGTTTCCTGCCGGAGAATGTCGAGCGTCGCGCCCCATTTCGAACGCCCCTGCATGATCGCCGCGATCCGAGTTTTGACGAAGTAGTACCCGGACAGCGCGAGGAAGCGAATCGTGAACCACGGATCGAGGATGAGGCCGAAGAGGGCGAAGACCTTCACGGGCCTCACCTTATCGACGTGGCTTCGCTCCCATTTCATCCGATTGATGATCTTGAGGACGTAGATGCTTCCCCACGGCATTTTCAAAACCGGCTCGTCGACGAAGTCGGTCAGCAGCGGTTCATCGAAGTCCATGGCGTTCCCGGCCTCGAATTGGTTTCCGTGGCGGACTTCGACGCCCCCCTCGTACGTCAACCGGTCGCGGTCCGCGACGACTTCGACTTTTTCCGAAGGGAATTTCCCCTCCGCGTCCCATTCGCGCGTGAGGCGCTCGCGCACCTTCGGAAAAAAAAGCTCGGCGTCGTGATTGCCGACGAGGTAGGTGAGTTTCTTTCCCGGCCGCGAAGCGAATCGTTTCAGCGCTTCCATCACCTTCGGATGTCCGCGAATGATCGCTTCCGTCTTCGTGAGCGCCATCGTCTCGGTCACCGATTCCTCGAATTCCCCATGGATCGGCACGTTCAGATAGTCGAGGTAGTCGCCGTTCAAGATGAGCTCGACGTCGACGGGCGAGCCGTCCGAGTGCGTCCCGTAAGGACCCGTCGAAAAATGGTCGAAGAAACAAACCATGTCATCGTCGTGAAGAAAATCCTCGTGAGGATTCGCCCTTCCTTCGAAAAAGCGCCCGGCCGAAAGGTGGCAGTCGCTGATGATGATCTTGTACTTCTTATGGGGCGCCGCCGGCGGAGCGAAAGGTTCTGGGGTCACTTAGGAAGCCTCGTCCCCAAAGCGTACCATAACCTAGTAACCCGACGCATTATCAAGGAGTTAGGTCGTTTCCGCGGTTCTTGACTTTGCCCGTCATCTGCCGCAAATTGCATAGCTCCTATGGCAGATTTAACGAAGAAGTGGTCCGACAACGTGGTCGGCAAGTTTTATGTCGACGATCAGTGCATCGATTGCGACGCGTGCCGGACCGAAGCGCCCGCGAATTTCAAGCGAAACGACGAGCACGGTTATTCCTATGTGTACAAGCAACCGACGACGCCGGACGAGCTCGAGAAGAGTCAGACCGCGATGGAAGCTTGTCCGGTCGAAGCGATCGGAAACGACGGCGATCTGTAACCGCCCCGAACACGATTACACGAAAACGGCCGCGGAGCTTTCGCTCCGCGGCCGTTTTCGTTTCGCACGCCAGCTTAGCGCAGGCGGAAAGTCTGACCGGTACAAACCGAATTCTGCTGCCAATCGATCGGATTTCCGGAATCCTGCGCCCGCCGATTGCGTTCGACGTGACAAAGGTACGCGGCCTCTCGATCGGCGAGAAGCAACTCGTGCCCGAGGCCGCTATAGCGGGTTGCCGTGAAGGTCTGCTGGAGGAGACCATGGAAATAGAGGCGGTAGGTGACCGCGCTACCGTTGAAGTATTGGGTCGGCTGCTTACACTCCGTCGCCGCGATGTCGCCGCTCAGATCGAGCGGCCCCGCGTTCCGCGCTTCGTCGCAGTACGCGTCGGCGCGGCCGCAGTCCGGATCGCGGAAGACGTTGACGATCGAGCCGTTCAGCGTGCTGTAGAGCTGGCGAGCGCAGATGTCGGTTTCGGCGTAGGCGCCGACGGCGGAGAAAGAAAGGGCGAGGACCAGGACGAGTTTCGTGAAAAATTTCATTGGGAATGCTCCTTGGGACGGGGAACTACCACCCCTTCGGAGCGCCCCGCTGCAGGCGTTCCGGGGTCGCGCGGAATTCCGCTCCAATTCTGGAGCAGACGCCGCGACCCGGCTCAGGGCTTGTAAACCTCGAAGTCCGCCGGCAAGTCCCGCTGCCAAAGCATCTCGAGTTCGGGGGAAATCTCGAGTTTCGCGATTCCGGGAATCGCGAACGCGACCCGCGGCTTAAAGCGCAGCCAAAACCGGCGGTAATACCATTGCTCGCCGCCCGTGGTCGACGCCGACGTGGAATCCGCTTCGCAGCGGTTCACCGCCCCTTCCGCGGAATCGAGCATTTGATTCAGGTGCTGGGTCAACTCCGGGAGCTCGACGGCGAAGGCCGGAACCGTGAGCGCGGCGAGGGCGATGATTGGGGGGGCGAAAATCCAAGGTTTCATTTTCATCGGGAAGATCCCTTCGTTAGAAATTTTCGTTATAGAAAGAGATTTCGGTCGAAGCGACGCCACCGACCGTGACGATCCCCGTTTTTCCGCCGAGGGAAAGATCGAATCCGGTCCGCAACTCGTGAATCTTCCACTTCCCGCGCGCCTGGTCGGCGTGGCGGGCGAAGAATCGCCCGATCCGGAGGGCTTTCCGAAGCCCCTTTCGAAACGCGCGGCGATCGATCTTTCCGAAGTCGTTTTCGTTCGTCACGAGCAACATCTCCCCGCCCTCCGTCGGCTTAGGGTGGACGACGGGTTTCGACACGTCCCGGGCAAAATAGAGGTGGCCCGTCAGCGTACCGACCGCCTTCGCCACTCCGACGTTACCCTTCGCGGTGATTCCGAGTCCGACGCGGTAACCGTAGGCGCGGAATCCCTTGGCTTTCACCGACGATCCGTCGGCGATTTCCGAGAGGTCGTTTCCGAGGTGATCCGCGAACGCGACGAGGTTTTCCGCCAGTCCGGGCCGACCGGCGAAGGCGTTTCGAGCGAGCGCTTGCGCGGCGGGCGTTGGCCGCTTCGCACGGAGTCGGTGCCATTCGAAGCGGACTTTCGCTTCCGCCCCGAGGGTGACGGCGGGCGTGACGTTTCCGGAGACATCGACCGCGAAGTCGAGCCGAAAGCGGGAAACCCACCATTGCCCCTTCGGGTTCACCGTCGAAAGAAGGGTCGTGACGTTTTGGAAATCCGCGGCGGCCGAGAGGAGGTTCCGCCTAAGATTCGTTTCGTTCCGAACGCCGCCCGTCGAAACGAGCGCCCGCACCGACGGTTCGAGGTCCCGTTCGATATCGACGGAAGTCGTTTCGGGACCGACGACGAGATCGGCCGCGCTTTCCGTTTCGGAAAACACCGCGTCCGGAGCGTGCTTCGCGGGATATTGTTTCCGCCAGACCGTGGTGACCGAGGGCGTTCCCTTTTGGACGAGGAATCCGAGCCACCCGCTCGCCGAGATCGAAAGATCGGTCATGACGGCGGCGAGTTTCCAGGGCGTCTTCGCCGGCGCCGGTAAGGTCTCGAGCGAGCTCGCCTGGGTCGCGAAAAGCGCCTTCGTGGTATCGGCGAGCGTCGGCGCCTCGGCGTCGGTCTCCGCGTCCGAATCGCCCGGATCGCTGACTTCGCCGTTATCGGTCACGAGGTTCGGCGCCGAAACGGGGGGCGTCGCGCCTTCCGCCTCGCTTTCCGAACCGATTACCCAACTCGCGGGCACGGGCGGGGCGCTCGCCGCCGAGTGTGGAGCAGGCTGACACGCCGAAACCCCGAGGAGAAAAATTACGCAACCCAAACCGAATCCGAAACGCTTTTGGAGGGAGTTCATGGTTTTGTCCTCTTTCGACTAGGGAAGAACCGGGTCGGCCGATTTCGAGAAAACGACGCGGAGACGCGGCGTCGCTTTGATTTTTAGGATCGGGCCGACGCCGAACTCCATTCCGACACCGACGCCGACCACGAGTGTTTCGAGTTTCCAATGGTTCTTCGTCGCCGGCCGATTTAGGGCCGCGAGCGAAGAGTCCGAAACCGATCCGATGATCGCCGAGAACTCCTTGCCGTAGGCCGCGCCGTCGACGGGCTCGTCGATCGATTCTCCGTCGGCTCCGATCCCGATTCGGTGGAGCGGCTCTCCGTCCGCCCGGGCCTGGGTGAGAGCCCCGAAGGTAATTCCGAGCAAAAGTCCGATTCCGAGATACCGAAGTTTCGAATGAGGCATGCCGATTCCCCTATTGAAGCTTTAACGTTTCGATTTTCGCTTCGACCTTTTTCGCGAGCTCTTTCGGAAGGGGGGCGTAGAAAAGCGGCTCCGCGAATTTTTGGCCGTCCTTCATGGCCCACTTGAGAAAGTGGACGATCTTCGCGCCCTTCTCCTTCGGAAGGGTCGAATAGACAAGCAGGTAGGTGAATCCGCTGATCGGATAGGCCTCCTTACCGCTCGCGTTCGTGATCGAAACCCGGAAGTCCGCCGGAATGTCCTTTAATGCGCCGGCCGCCGCCGCGGAAACGGATTTCGTCGAGGGAAGGACGAACTGTTTCGACGCGTTTTGGAGCGCGGCGTAAGGCAACGCGTTATTTTCGGCGTAAATCAGTTCGACGTAGCCGATCGAACCCGGGGACTGCTTCACGATTCCCGTGACGCCTTCGTTCCCCTTTCCACCGAGTCCGCCCTTCCAGTTCACCGAAGTGCCCTGGCCGACCGACGCCTTCCATTCCGGACTCACCTTCGCGAGGTAGTCCGTGAAAATTCCCGTCGTTCCGCTTCCGTCCGAGCGGTGGGCGGCGAGAACGGGAACGTCCGGCAGCTTCACTCCCGGATTCAGAGCGGCGATCTTCGGATCGTTCCACTTCGTGATCTTCCCGAGGTAGAGATCGGCGACGAGGGATCCGTCGAGCTTGAGGCCCTTCGCCACGCCCGGAAGGTTATACGTCACGACGACGGCGCCGAGCACCGTCGGCAGATGAACCACCGGCGCGGACGATTTGGAAAGCT
>JAYVXM010000162.1:0-7096 GCA_043785205.1 Bdellovibrionales bacterium | reverse complement strand
GACACCTGAATTCGCGGGGTTACACGCGCGAAGTCACGAAAGAACTCGGGGTCGATCTCGACACATGAGGTGGAAAAGTCCCGATTTACAGGCAAACTGGGACAATGAAACGATTTTCAGCCCTTCTCGTCGCCGTCGGTTCCGTTCTCTCGTTCGTCGGATGCGCGAGCGTCTCGCTCGATCCGGTCCGGTTCGCCTCCCAGGCCGCCGACGCGAACCGCGACGAATCGCGGATCGAGCGAGCGCTGCACGCGCTCTGCGATTCCGGGCAGCCCGAATACTGCGAGAAGGAGGCGCGCGTCCTCCTCGAAAACGGGAAAGGCGAGCGCGCGAAAGTCGCCGCCGCGCGCGGATGCATGGCGGGCCGAAATTCGTCCTGCGCGGCCGAGGGCGACATCCTCCTCGCCGAAGGGAAAATTCCGGAAGCCGGTCAAGTCCTGACCGGCGCCTGCGAATCGAAAACCGCGCTCGACGGCGTCGCCTGTCCGGGCGCCGGCGAAGCCGCGTACCAGGCCGGCGATCCGACGAAGGCGCTCCGCCTCTGGACGCGCGGTTGCTCGCTCGGGAACCTCGTCGGCTGCTACTTCGAAGGCAAGGCCCATCGCCTCGCGAATCGCGTGCCCGACTCCCTTTCGCCCCTCAAGCGGGCCTGCGACGGTGGCGTGCTCGGCGCCTGTTCGGAGTACGGAATCAGCCTCGCCCTCGACGGAAAGCTGGAAGGCGCGCTCGAGAAGTTCAACGCCGACTGCGAACGCCGGTCTCATCGGGCCTGCCGATGGGCGCCGCTCCTCGAGGAGAAAACGAAGCGCAAAGACCTCGATAAGACCCTCGACCAGGACTGCCGGAAGAATAACTCGCGCGAAGCCTGTTACGATTCGACCGTCCTTCAGTTCCTTCGCAAGGGCGGCCGGACCCTCGCCATCTACCGTTGGAAAGAAAACTGCAAAGCGGGCCACAAGATGAGCTGCTGGGAGAGTTTCATCGAAGAGAACGGCCTCAAGCCGATCACCCAGATGAATCCGGAGCTCGAGCGCTATTGCGGCGAAGGCATCCTCGTCGCCTGCTACTTCCGCGGACTGAATTTCGCCGAGGAAGGGCGTCGCGATCGCGCGCTACCCCTCTGGAGCGACGCGTGCGGGAAAGGAGAACCCTGGAGCTGTTACCTCGCTTCCGAATCCGATTTCGTGGGCGAAACGGAACGGGCGGGGTTCCGCGCGAAGGCGTGCGAACTCGGCTTGAAGCGCGCCTGCCTGAACGCGGACGCCGGCGGCGACCTCGTAGTGAAAAAAGCGAGACCGGAGGCGATCGATTACGCCGCGGCCTGCACGAATGGAGACGCCGAGGCCTGCGCGTACCTCGCGCTCGCGAAAGCCAATGACGCGCCGGAAGGCCTCCAGAATGGCGACGCGAAGGAGCATTTCCGGCGAGCCTGCCTCGCTTCCTCGACCCTGGGCTGCGAAGGCCTCGTGAAAGCGCTCAAGTAAGGAAATTCGGGGTGGCGCGGCCGCCGATCGGCGCTATAACCGGCCGATGCGAACCTTACTGTTTTACGGAATCCTCGTTCTCCAATCCGTCCTGTTCGGCGTCGCCTTCGGCGACGAAGGAACGAAATTCGACTATGACTGCGCCGACCGGCCCTTCCTGCACCCGTATTATGGGCGAGCGGGCGTCATCGGTGACTGTACGGCGACGATTCCCGCGCCCGACGGGCCGAAAACCGTCCACGCGAGCGCGAAAAATACCCAGTGGGCGCTCTGGCTCGTAGCGAACGAAATTTGTCGCGGGAAGAACGAAGAAATTTTCGGACTGGATTATCGCTGCGCTTGGATCGCCGTTCGTTCGAAGCCCGGAAACTGACGGTCGGCAAAGAGTGCTCGTTGCCGGCTTCGAATCCCGAAGTCATGCTTAAAACATGTTTTTTTCGAAACGCACTCTCGTCCTCGGATTAGTCGGTTTCGGTCTCCTTCCCTCGGCGAAAGCGGCGACCGACCTTCACGGCGTAACCTATACGATCGAGCCGATCATCGGTTACGAGCTTCAGAAAAAGGAAAATCCGGCGCGGACGAAAGCCGAGCTCACCTACGGCGCACGGGTGATCGCCGGCTATAAAATCATTTCCCTCGAAGGCGAATACACGGTCGGAAACAGCGACGAGAACTTCTTCTCCCCCGCGGAGGAAATTAAAGAGAAGACGGAGAAAATGCGCGTCGGACTTCGCTCTACGTATGCGCTCGGCTCGATGCTCGACTGGACACTTCGCGGAGGGGCGGAAGCCCAGAAAATTCACACGACGACGATCGTTTCGGGCACTTCGACGGAATCGAATTCCCCGACGTACGTGTATCCCTACGTCGGATCGGAACTCGAGATCGCCCTCGGATCGACCCTGAGCCTGAACGGGGGCGTCGTCGCGACCCTCAAGGATCTGAAGGACCTGAAGAAGACCGAGTACACCACGACCTTCGGGATTAAAATCGCTCTCAATACGAGTCGTTAATTCGCCGTCGACGTCACGGGCGCGCAGGATTGGAGACAGTTCTGCTCCGCGAGCGCGATTCGCGAATCCGTGCAAGCACTCCCGCCCCGGTTTCGGATCACGACCGCTTTGGCCATATTCGCGAGCGTCGTCGGCGGATCGATTCCGAGCCGCACTCGGCAAAACGATTTCGCGTAGGCTTCGAGGCCCGACTGCATCGCGGGATACGTCGAAAGGTAGTCGGCGGCGAGATAGCGATTCATCCCGATACCGCCTTTGCTCGGACTGCTCTGGATAATCGTAAACCGGAACTTCGATGCCGATACGGCATCGCAATCCGCGGCCGTTTTCGCGCCCGCGATTCCGAACGGATCTGCGTCCGCTCGGTCGACCATGACCACATGGCCGGTATTCGCGATCACGTCGCCCGGTCGAAGATCCTCGGCTTTCGTGCTCGCGAGCGGAGCGAAACACGTCAACCCGTTCGTTTCGGGATCCGCGAACATCGCCGCGCTCACGCCGCCCGATTGGGGAGCCTTGCTCGTGACATTTTGCTTGAGTCGTAATCCGCCGGCGAGAACCGCGCTCGCCACGAACCCGGAACAGTCCACGCCGAGCGCGTCGGTCCCGCTGCCGGCGTTTTGGAAGAGATCCATGACTCCCCCGCCGGCACCGGAAACGTAGGGCTTTCCGCCGTAATCGTAGATGAGCGGCGTCCCCGTCGTAGTGAAACAGCCGCTCGCGGGCGCGAGTCGCTCGGCGTAGTACGGATTCGTCCGGTAAAGCGCGGCGACGTCGGTCACCTCACGCGTGAGGCCGTTTCCGCTCGGATGGTTTCCGGTCACGGTGATTCCCGAAACCGAGCCGATCGCAAGGGACAAGGGAGGGACGGCCACGGCGTTACAGCTTTGGTAACCGACCGACATCGTCTTATACGCGCCGTAAATCGAAGCCGGCATCGAAACCCGCCACGCTTCGAAAAGGGGGACGGAATCCGGCGCGCCGGGGGCGGTCGGCGTTCCCGGAGTCGAGGGACAATTCCCGAGTGCGACGACGGACGCCGCGAGCGAGCGGGTCAGCCGGCGCTCGAGCTCGTCTTGCCGCGCGTTCTTTTCGGGGGAGGTACGGTCTCCGATCTCCATCTCCGCGAGGCGTACGAGCGCTTCTTCACGGCTCAAAAACCGGATCTCACGCGTGATGGTCGAATAGGCGGCGACGATGGCTTCCGCCTGCTCGGAGGTACGGACGGACGCTCGCACCTCGCCCTCGACCGAATCCGGCTCCGGAAGTTTTCCCCCACTTTCGACCTGACGGTAGAGTTCCGCCCACATCCGATCCTGGCCCGCGAGACAGTTCGGAGAATCGGTTACCGCCTGAGCGACCGTCGCATTCACTCCGCCGCTTCCGCATCCCGAAAGAACCGCTACCAGAGCCAGTAGACAAGGAATCGAAATTCGATACTTCATCTTCGAAGGATCGGAGGATCCGTCTTAAAGATACATAGAACATATTTACCTAGCGTCAAACCGGCCCGCGCCGGACGCTCTAATCCGCGAAAAGCGCTGCACAGGCCGGAGCGATTTCCGTCGACCGCCGATTCGCCGAAGCTTTTTTCGAGAGCAAATCGATCCGGTTTTTCTCGAGCAGGCGACGATCCCCGAACGCGCTTTCTTTCGCGGGTTCGAGCCCGTCGTCGACGAGCGCGTCGATACTGTCTTCCGCCATCGCGGTCAGCTCGGGCCAGTCGGCATTCCCCGCGGCGATCGCCCGCTCGATCGGCTCCTCGAGGAGCGCGTCCGCCAACTGGGGCTCCGGTCGTCGTTTTTCGGAGAGCGCGCGCGCTTTCGTAAACCAATTCGCCCGCGGGCTTTCCTTACCGAGAGACGGAAAGATTTCGTTCACGCTTTCGACGAGCTGATCGGCGGCGACCTTCGCCGGCCGCCGAGGGAGCCCTTGCCACGACCGGGTCCTTTCCCGAAGGAGAGCGACGACGTTTTCTTTCCACGCTTTTTCGTCGCCTTCCACAAAAGTCTCCCAGAACCGGGCGAAAAGATGGCGAGTATCGTAGGCGGAAGCGACGACCTTCTCCGCGCCGAGATCGAGCGACGTTTTTCCTCTCGCCTCGAAAAGGGAATCGAATACGTTCGCGATTCGCAGGCGTGTCGCGGAAGGGATTCGGCGGATCTCGGAATCCGAAAGGCCGAGGCGTTGGAGAACGCCATTCGCGAACACCGTCTCGTACGACCGGGCGAATCGGGACTGAAGGTTCGCCTCCGAAACGCTCGGAGTGAGGAGCCCGGTCGGTCGAAGGTATTGGAGAAGGAACGAGATATCGTCGGTGAAAAACTCGCGTTGTTCCTCGAGACGAAACTGGCCGCTTAGAATCGGGTATCCGGGATGATTCGCGTCCAGGAATCGGAAAGTACCGGTATCGATCGCCCCGCCGACCAGCGTACGATTTCCGGCGGTCGGGTTTCTCTGAACCGCTTCGAGAAGCTTGTAGAGGGCGGCCTGCTCCCCCATCTTATCCGCGAACGCTTCGAGGTACTGCTTCGCTTCGGCCGGGCCGACGGGGGCGTCGGGACCGAGGCGGAGCATCCGCCGAATCAGGTATTCCGAAACTTCGCGCAACTTCGGCGGATCGTCGGTGTAATACCGCAGGTGGGCCGGACGAAATTGGGGCCCGATTCGAATCGTGATGATCGCCTTTTCGTATCGGCCCGCGTGTTCGTTCATCTTCAAGTCCGGAATCTCGATAACCGCCAGCGTCCGATTCGTTTCGAGTCCGAGTTTGTACGCGACTTCGCTCGTGATGAAATCGTGAATTCCCTCGTTCCGATACATTAGCCCGTCGCGGTGGGTTTCCCGTGCGTGGTTCAGCCAGGCGAGCGGCGTCTGACCGATTCCTTTACCGACGACGTCGACGTACGCGATCGTACCGTCGGTCTGCTCGAGGGCGATTTCTCCGAACCAAGCCGCACGGCCGTCGCCGAGGGCGTCGCCGACTCCCTTTTTCGTGCTATCCTGATAGTAGGTCGCAAAGAGCGTCTTCGAGACCGGTCCGGACGAACCCGCTTTTTTCACGCGATGGGCAAATGCCGCGAGGACCGCTTCCGCGAGTTTCGAGGGATCGTCGGGGAGCTTGATCCGGAGCTCCCGAGCGAACGGATCGTTGAAAAGAAGGAGCCTCGCGCCTTCGACGCGTTCCATCGGAAGCGGGACCGAAAACGCGTTCCCGAGTTTACGGTAGGAGTGCCGCCCGTTCGCGACATCGCCGACTTTTCGCGTAGGCCCGGCAGCCGAGGCGTGCGTTCCCCAGCCGGCCAGCAAGACCGTGAGTGCGAATATCACCTGAAGCTTGGCTCTACTTTGAATCATAGTGGCCTTTCGGAAAAAAGGGCCGCACCTCGACGAGGTACGGCCCTTCATTGCCGATTTCTGGTCGGATTAAGCCGCGATCGCGCCCTCGTCCTCGCCGCCGATTTTGCGGAATTCCTGGGCCTTCACCGCATGACGGCGGAGGAGGCGGAGGAAGTTCGAGCGGTCGAGTTTCGCTTCGCGCGCCGCCGCCGAGACGTTACCGTCATGGCGAGTGAGCGTGTTCACGAGGTATTCCTTCTCGAACGCGTCGACCCATTGCTTCTTCATTTCCATGTAACTTCCGGTCTCGGTCGTCCCGTTCGTGGCCGGATTCGGATTCGTCGGCGCGCCCGTCGGAGAGGGTCCCGTCGACGGCGTACCGCCTCCGCCCTGAACCACCGAGAGATTCGCGCGGTTCGTCGGGAAGCCGATGACCTGGCCCGCTTTACCGTTCGGAATCGTGAGGTTCGAAGGCGTGATCGGCGAAGTGCCGACGTGGACGAGCGCGACGCGTTCGATCACGTTTTGCATTTCACGGACGTTTCCCGGCCAAGTGTAGTTTTGGATCGCGGTTTCGGCGTCCGGAGTGAAGCCCGGGAAATGCTTCCCGCGCGCTTCGAACGCTTTATTCGCGAAAAACTTCGCCATCGGGACGACGTCGACCGTGCGGGCCCGAAGCGGCGGAACTTCCATCACGACGCGCGAGAGGCGGTGATAGACGTCCTCCCGAAAGGCGCCCTTCGCGACTTTTTCCTGGAGATTCACGTTCGTCGCGGCGACGACGCGGACGTCGGTTTCGATGTCCACCGTCCCGCCGACCCGACGGAAATTCTTCTCCTGGAGCACCCGAAGGAGCTTCGCCTGAAGCTTTACGTCCATTTCCCCGATTTCGTCGAGGAAGAGCGTGCCGCCCTTGGCGATTTCGAAGAGACCGCGTTTCGTCGCGTTCGCGCCGGTGAAGGCGCCCTTTTCGTGACCGAAAAGTTCGCTCTCGAGGAGCTGCTCGTTGAAGTTCGCGCAGTTCACGGCGACCCACGGACCTTTGGATCGTCGGGAGGCGTGCTGGACCTGGCGGGCGAAGCCTTCTTTACCCGTCCCGCTTTCGCCGAGAATGAGCACCGAAGGCTCTTCGGCGTCCGCCCGCGCCGATTCGCGCTTGAGGACGGTGATCCATTCGTTCGCCTTCGCCATGGCGTCGGACTTCGCGACGTACCAAGCTTGGGCGTCCGTCTTCGTCTCCACGCGCTCGATCCGCGCTTC
>JAYVXM010000161.1:0-7111 GCA_043785205.1 Bdellovibrionales bacterium | reverse complement strand
GTTTTGACCGAGCGACTCGGTCGCCGCGAGTGCGCGGTCGAATCGCGTGACTTCGAGCTGCTTGAACAGCGAGACGGAGCTGCCGTCGGAATCGGGTGCCATCCCCTGAGGATGACCGATGCGAGCAGGGCCAGCAAGCCGAAGCCCCCGGAATCACGAATGACGCACTGATATCGCTCGCCTATATCGCCCCGTTCATTGCCCGTTAACGCGACGTCAGCCTTCTGACGCGGGCCTGGAAAACACCGCCTGCGGTTTGACTTCGCTGGGTGCGACCCCATCTTTATCAGGTAGAATGGAGGGGTGACGCCCCGAAAGCCGAAAGAGTCCGGCGGAGCCGCCGTCGAAGAAGCGACCGAATTGAAGGAACCGCCGAAAATGGCGGTCCTCTTGCATAATGATGATTACACCACGATGGAATTCGTCATCGAGGTTCTGATCCGAATCTTCAAAAGAACGCCGGAAGAGTCCGTTAAAATCATGCTCTCGGTTCACGAACAAGGCAGCGGTGTCGCCGGGGTCTATCCCTCCGAAATCGCCGAAACCAAGGTGAACCAAGTCTCCGAATTCGCGAAAGCGAGCGGTTATCCGCTCCGGGCCACAACCGAACCTGCTTGAAACACAACCTGTACTGCACCCCGAAGAGAGAGAGGTCCATATGATCGGAAAACGAGCCGAAACCGTGATGAACCGGGCGATCGGACACGCGGTGAATCATGCCCATGAGTATTTCACGCTCGAGCATGTGCTCTGGAGCCTCCTCGAGGAAGGCGATATCGCCGAGACGATCCGCGCTTGCGGCGGCGATCCGATCGGCCTCCGCGCCGACCTCGACGTTTACCTGAAACGTGAGATTCCGCACATGAAGGATGCGGGCGCGCCCGAACAAGGCGAACAGCCGGTCGCTACGCTCGCCGTCCAACGGATGATCCAGCGCGCGCTTTTTCAAGTCCAGTCCTCGGGTAAGGACGAGATTCGCCCGTCCGATCTTTTCGTCGCCCTTTTCCAGGCGAAGGATTCGCACGCGCTCTACCTCATCCAAAAGCAAGGCGTACAGCGCCTCGACGTTCTGAATTTCGTCTCGCACGGTCTGAAGCGCGACGATGATCGGAATGAAGAAGATGGCGGAGGCGAGGACGACGAATCAATGGGTGAAGAAGGCCCGCGTTCGGGGCGCGGACCGAAACCGAACGCCACTCCGGACGTACTCAAAGAATACGCTGAAAACCTGAATGATAAGGCCGCGGCCGGAAAGATCGACCCGATCCTCGGCCGCGAATCCGAGATCGAGCGGATGGTCCAAACGCTCTGCCGGCGCCGGAAGAACAATCCGCTCCTCGTCGGGGAAGCGGGCGTAGGGAAAACCGCGCTCGCGGAAGGCCTCGCTCTCCGAATCTCCGAAGGAAAAATCCCCGATCTCCTTTCGACCGCCGTCGTCTACTCGCTCGATCTCGGGCACCTGATCGCCGGCGCGAAGTTCCGCGGCGATTTCGAACAGCGATTGAAGAAGATTCTCGACCGTCTCAAGAAGAAGTCCGAAACGGGCGAAATCCCGATCCTATTCATCGACGAGATCCACACGATCATCGGCGCGGGATCCGTGAACGGTTCCGCGCTCGACGCCGCGAACCTCCTTAAACCGATGCTCTCGTCGGGGGAACTCCGATGCATCGGTTCGACGACGTACACGGAGTTCCGGAACGTCTTCGAGAAGGACACCGCGCTCAATCGTCGGTTCCAGAAAATCGACGTGGTCGAGCCGAGCCTCGCGGAAGCGACGAGCATCCTCCTCGGACTACGTTCGAAGTTCGAGGAATTCCACGGCGTGAAGTATTCGAACGAGGCCATCTCGGCCGCGGTCGATCTTTCCGCGAAGTACATCACCGACCGGTTCCTCCCGGATAAGGCGATCGACGTGATCGACGAAGCGGGCGCGAAGATGCGGCTTCGGCGCGGGAAGTTCAAACAAGACGTCGCGGAAAAGGCCGCTAAGAAAAACGGAATGGGTAAAAAGGCTGGGAAAGGGGACGAAAATTCGATTTCTCCGAACGAATCGCCTTCGGTCGAAGGGGTTGAAGCGGTTTCCTCCCTTTCCGGCCCTCCCGGGCCGGGACTGATCGATCAAGAATTCATCGAAGAGATCATCGCCCAGATCGCCCGCATACCGCCCCGGGCGGTTTCGACCTCGCAGAAGGCGCGCCTCCAGAATCTCGATCGCGATTTGAAACTCGCGATCTTCGGCCAGAACCACGCGATCGACGCGCTCGTCACCTCGATCCGCCTCGCGCGGTCGGGACTTCGGGGCGGGGACAAGCCGATCGGTTCGTTCCTTCTCTGTGGTCCGACGGGGACCGGGAAGACCGAAGTCTCGAAGCAGCTCGCGCACGCGCTCGGCGTGCAGTTCCTCCGCTTCGACATGTCGGAGTATTCGGAACGTCACACGGTCAGCCGCCTCATCGGCGCGCCTCCGGGCTACGTCGGGTTCGATCAGCAGGGACTCCTCACGGGCGCCGTGCTGAAGCACCCCCACGCGGTCGTCCTCCTCGACGAAGTCGAGAAGGCGCACCCCGAGGTTTGGAATATCCTCCTCCAGGTCATGGATCACGGCACCCTCACCGATAACAACGGCCGGAAGGTCGATTTCCGGAACACGATCATCCTGATGACGTCGAACGTCGGCTCGCGGGACATCGAACGCCGTTCGGTCGGGATCGGCGGCGCCGATTACGTCGACGGGAAGGCGGCCGCGAAGGCGGTCGAGCAAACGTTCACTCCGGAATTCCGGAATCGCCTCGACGCGATCGTGTACTTCAATCCGCTCGATCCAGTCACGGTCGGAAACATCGTCGGCAAGCAGCTCGTCGAACTCGAGTCGCAGCTTCTCGCCCGCGATGTCGAGATCGAAGTCGACGCCGACGTCCGGAGCTACCTCGCGGAGAAGGGGTACGATCGTCAGCTCGGCGCGCGGCCGATGCAGCGGCTGATTCAGGACGAGATCAAGAAGCCGCTTTCGGAGTCGATCCTCTTCGGAGCGCTCGAATACGGCGGAACGGTCCACGTTTTCCTGAAGGATGGAAAACCGGCGTTCGAGATCAAAAAATCTTCCCCGCCGAAGAAGAAGACTGCGCCCGCGACAGCCGGCGAAGAAAATCCGGGCGCTTAATCTCGCGCGCGCCGAGTTTTGCGAGATGGGGAGTGAGTTGCTGGATGTCCAGCCACTCGCTCCCTTTTTCATTGAGGAGATCGACGAGGTAGAGGAGCGCGAGTTTCGAGGCGTTCGGCTCGCGGTAGAACATGCTCTCCGCCGAGAACGCGCCGCCGGCGTCGACGCCATAAATTCCGCCGACGAGTTTAGTTTCGCCGTTTTGCAACCGCCACGCCTCGACCGAGTGGGCGCGCCCGAGGCGGTGGAGCTCGACATACGCTTTGAACATGCCAGCGGTGATCCAGGTCCCGGATTGGCCCGGTCGTGGCTGATCCGCGCAGGCGCGGATGACGTCCTCGAACGCGCGGTCGCGGGTGAAGGTGAGTTCCGCGTTCCGGCGCGCCTTCGCGAGCGAGCGCGGAAGTTTCAGTTCGGCGAAGAAGAGGAGTGCGCGCTTCTTCGGGCTGCACCACGGAATCAGTTCGTTCTCGCCGGAGGGCCACGGAAAAATTCCGTGCTCGTAGCTATCGATCAGCAGCTCCGGCCAAACGGTGTCGCTCGACGCGACGATATCCCCGACCTTGCCGGTCAGGATGGCTTGGATGGGAAATCGGGAAGGTGAATCGAACGGCATAGCGATGGAATCGGGGATTTGACCTGGCGCACGGTGACAAACCCCTGACGGCCCCTTACGCTTCACGTCTAATTGGGGGGGAACCAAATGAAAACGAGAATCGCTACGCTCGGAGCATTGCTATTCACAGTCCTGACGCTCGGGATGGCCGCGCCGCCGTCGCCGTCTTTCGAGCCGGAAAAGTATTTTACCGTCACCGGCGTCGACCTTTACGAAGTCGTGGGTGGGCACGAGCAATTCGTGAACCGGATGCCGATGGCGACGCCGACGGACAAGCCGGGTCCGACGCCGACGGACGTCCCCCCCGGTCCGACCGTTCCGCCTTTTCCCGGCACGGGAACGGGTGGAATCGATCCAGGTTCCATCATTTCCATCGGGGAAAAGATCTGGGAAATCATTCAGGCGAATCGTCCGGTCGTGACCGGAAACTATTCGGCGCTGTCGGCAGTTCCGCAGGGGATCAAGTCCTGGGACGAGCTCGAAGGATGGTCCGAGCCAACGGTTCGAATTTATAAACTCGTTTACACGAACGTTTATAAAATGAAGGTCGTCGAGTTTGAATACCGCGTCGCTTACACGACGAACGGGTCTTACAATGGCACGGGGAGGTACCTTTCCCGCGTCGAAATCGACCCGAAAACGCTGAATGTCGTGTGGGGTTACAAGTTCAACGCGACCGGGCTCGTTCTGAACGTCACGAATGCGGGAACGAAAGCGAACCCGCTCGCGGCGGTCGAACTCAGTCTCGATTGGTCGGTCGAAAGCGTGCTCAAGCACATGGGCCAGTCGGTTCGGTACTATATCCGAGGAGACGGCTTGTTTAAGAACCTGTCTGATGGCACTATGGCGCCCGGCAGCTTGAAGTAAGCTTCGGCTCCGTAAGAACATCGAAACATAGCAAGATAGGTTTATTCGACATGACGACTGCTGAAAAAACAAAGCCTTCGCGTAAAACGCTCCGCAAAAAGGGCCGCGTGAAGCGCGCAAAGAAACTGGTCTCGGAACCCGAATTTCGGAAAGCCTACTTCGAAGGAAAATCGAAGCGCTCGACTGAAAAGAAAGCGGCCTTCCGGAAGAAAAAGCGCGGGAAGAAGTAAGCGTAAGTGAGTAGGTTCAAGCCCGGATGGGTGGGCTTCAAACGGTGAGCGTTACGCTCACCGTGACCCGACCGTAGGGTTTGAACTGTTCTAGGCTCGCGAAAGTTTCAAAAAAAGGACGCCCGGTGGATTTTCCGCCGGGCGTTTTTCGTTGGGTAGCGGCCGGAACCGTGATTGAAATCGGGTATGAAAAAACTTCTTCCCGTCCTTCCGCTGGTTCTTTCCGCGCTTGGCCTGGGTTCGGCATTTGCCGCCGGTCGTTCGGAAGAAATCGTGCCGCCCGCCCCGACCCGAATCTTGGAGTTCACCGCCGAGGCGATCGGCGGAGTCGCGGGCAATAAACCTAAAGATTCGGAGTCGACCACGACGATCGGCGCGAGGTTCGGCGCGAATTATTTCGTAACCCCTCAGCTCGAGCTCGGCGTAAATTTCGAATACTTTCACTACACGAATTCGGAGATCTCGGGCCATTCCGAGATCTACCTCCTCGGCCCGACGTACAATTTCTGCGAAGACGCCGAAAATTCGCCTTTCCTAGGCGCCCTGGTCGGCGAGGAGACGACGGGCGCGCACACTACCTACGCGGGAACGGTCTACACGAATTCGACGGCGCAGTTCACCTATCAACTCAACGCCGGAAAGCGGTTTCACGTCGCCGACCATGTCAGCTGGGCCCCGGAAGTTTCCTACACCTACACCGGTGAAGACCTCACTCCGAATTATACCGCTCATTCGGTAACGGACTGGAAGATCATTCCGCTGCGGTTTTCGGTCCTCCTCTAAATCCAAATTGAACCCGAAGGCTAGACTATGAAAACACTATATTCCCTTTTGATTCTCTCGCTCAGTTCCGGTTTGATTTCGTCCGCCCACGCGAACGACGCGAGGGAGCGAAGCGAAATGCCTCGCCTCGAGCTTTACGGAGAAGCGAACGCCGCGGCCGTCGAATTCAATAAAACCGACGGTTCCGACTCGATCACCACGGTGGGCATCGGCCTGGGTGGGGGATATTTCGTTACGCCCCAAATCGAGGCCGATTTGGTCGCCGCCTATTCGCACATTTCGAACGACGGGGGGCACTCGCTCACGTTCGCCGTCGGTCCGACCTTCAACTTCTCGGAAAACGCCGAGGATTCGCCGTTCGTCGGCTTGCAGCTCGGCGAATCGATGACGACTCCGCATTCGAACACCTATAACCAATTCGTTTGGAGCGTCTTCGCCGGCAAGCGTTTCCGAATCGCGAGTCACGTGACCTGGGCGCCGATGATCGGGTTCACCAAGACGGGCGAAGCCAGCACCGGAAGTTCGGTGAAAGCCTCGACCGATTGGAACTTCACGGTTTTTCGCTTCGCGATCCTCCTTTGATCTCGAGCGATCCGAAATTCAAAGGCTGGACGAAGCCGGGCCCTCGGCTCGATTCCGAGGCGGATCTCGGAGAGGGGGAGACCCTCGACGCGCTTTCGGGGAACTACCGAATTTACCAGTACGCCGCCGGCCACCGGTTTTCGACGGACGACCTCCTCGTCGCGTGGTTCGCGACCACGCACGCGATCCGGGCCGAGCGCGTGCTCGACCTCGGGTCCGGGATCGGTTCGGTCGCGATGACCGCCGCGTGGCGGCTTCCCCACGCGAAATTCACGACCGTCGAGGCCCAGGAGCGCTCGATCCGGCTCGCGCGGAAATCGGTGAAGTACAATCGACTTGAAGATCGCTTCGATCTTCGCCTCGGCGATTTACGTGACGACGAAGTGCTCGCGCCGGAAGCGAAGTTCGATTTGATCCTCGGGAGCCCGCCTTATTTTCCGCTGACCGACGGCGTCCTTTCGGAACATCCCCAGAAAGTCGAATGCCGCTTCGAAGCGCGCGGCGACGTTCGGGACTACTGCGCGGGGGCCGCGAAGCATCTCGCGCCGGGCGGGATGTTCTTCATCGTCTTCCCGAAGAACCAGGAGGCGCGTCTCCTCGAAGGCGTCGCTTCGTCCGGCCTGGCCGTACTTCGGTCGCGGGCGGTCGTTTTTCGGGAGGGGGAAGCACCGCTCCTTTCGCTCTACCAGCTCGGCGCCGCGGAGGATTTTCCGCCGAAGCTTTTCGAGAAGCTGAAACGGGCGGATGGGGTTAACCTGGGGTGGGAAGAGCCGCCGCTGACGATTCGCCGCCGCGACGGCGAGGTTCATCCCGAATACGCGGTCGCGAAACTCGCGATCGGTTTCCCACCCTGATCCCCGAAGAGGCCCC
>JAYVXM010000160.1:0-2117 GCA_043785205.1 Bdellovibrionales bacterium | reverse complement strand
ATCCGAGGAACCGGGCTTCAGCACCGGCGTGTCGATCAGGACGAACCCGCCGTGGCCGGCGCGGCGACTCGCGGTCCCTTCCGGCGTGATGACTCGGTAGAAGATTTTCTCGAAGAGCTCCTGGTCGGCGTGGCGCTCTTCTTCGACGGTCAGCGGACGGCCCGCGACGCGGGCGCGGGCGGCGAGGTTCGGTTCGCGGACCCGCTTGAATCGGGCGTACGCGAGTTGAAGCGCCTGATTAATCTCCGCCTGGGCTTCGGCCAAGGGGACGAAACCGCTGGCATGCGACTCCATCGCCGATCGGAGAAGATCTCCCCGGAGCGAAAGCAGGGTAAAACACGGATGACCATTCACGACCTGGGCCGGCGCGGCCGTGGCCGTGAATAGCCCGAGCACCAAGAGCGACGATCGAAAGGTGCGGGGTTTGCGCGCGGGATAGGCCACGGTTACCTTTTCGGACGAACCCCTCGACTTTTAAAGAAGAAACGCACCCCCGTCGCCGCGGCCCGCCTAGGGGTTCGAAAATTAGATCCGTTCGTCGCGATAGCTCGACCAACGTACGCAGACGGAGACGCATTTCGCGTCCTGAGAATTCGACTGCGAGCAGTACCGATCGATTCGTGACATCGCGAAAGCATCGTTCTTTTCGAGCGAATCCGTCTCGGTAGTGGGGCGTTGAGTGACCACGGAAAGTTCGCGGCCGAAGAGATCGACCGTGGCGTGAACGGAACCTCCGGGCGTGCGCGAGGCCCGCAATTCGGCTTCGGCGGCCTTTCCGGAGATTTCGGTCCCCGGTACGACCGTGCCGACTTCGCGCGTGTCGCCGAGAATCGGGGCGCACTCCGCCTGGGCGGAGAGGGAGGAAACAGAAAGGAGAGCCAGAACCAGCAGCATCTTTTTCGACATGAGAACCTCGGGGATTTGGCCGACATATACCGCTATGCGTTACTTATCGGCAAGCGGAAAATGCATCGGAAACCCGGGCCTTCACGTGGCGTCGAGGACGAACTAACGCGGCCCGCCTTCATTGAAGATCGGCGGGGGGTTTGTTAACGCTTTAGGATGACCGAAATCGAAGCCCCGATCCCGACGAAACCCGCGGGCCCGCCCCAAGATCTGAAAGATATGAACGTCCTCGTTTCGCTGTGCAAGCAGCGCGGGTTCGTCTTCCCGTCCTCGGAAGTTTACGGCGGCATCAATGCGTGCTGGGACTACGGTCCGCTCGGCATCGAATTGAAGCGGAATGTGAAGGAGCGCTGGTGGCGCGCGATGTGCGACCAAGACGATATCGAGGGGCTCGACGCCGCGATCCTGATGCACCCGAAGGTCTGGGAAGCGTCCGGGCACGTCGCCGGGTTCGTCGATCCGCTCGTCGACTGCAAGGACTGCAAGGCGCGTTTCCGCGCGGACAAGATCGATCCCGAAAAGCTGAAGGCGAACGTTTGCCCGAACTGCGGGAAAAAAGGCACGCTCACCGAGCCTCGGAATTTCAACCTCATGTTCAAGACCCACATGGGCGCGCTCGAGGACTCGAGCGCCATCGTCTATCTCCGTCCGGAAACGGCCCAGGGAATCTACGTGAACTTCCTGAACGTGCAGCAGTCGACGCGCCAAAAGATCCCGTTCGGGATCGCCCAGATCGGGAAGGCCTTCCGGAACGAAATCACGCCGGGCAACTTCATTTTCCGCACCCGCGAGTTCGAGCAGATGGAGATGCAGTACTTCGTCAAGCCGGGCTCCGACATGGAGTGGTTCGAGAAGTGGAAGGCGAAGCGGATCCAGTGGCACTACGACAACGGGATCCGAAAGGAAAAGCTTCGGTTCCATCAGCACGCCGGCGCCGAGCTCGCGCACTACGCGCGCGCCGCCTTCGACATTGAATACGAATTTCCGATCGGATGGTCCGAACTCGAAGGGATCCACAATCGAGGAGACTTCGATCTCGGCCGCCACCAGGAATATTCCGGGAAGAACCTTCAGTACTTCGACGAAGCGGCGAAGGAAAAGTACCTTCCGTACATCGTCGAGACCTCGGTCGGATGCGATCGCGCCCTTCTGTCGGTTCTCTGCGATTCCTACCGTTTCGACGGCGATCGCACCTGGCTTCAGATGCACCC
>JAYVXM010000159.1:0-7123 GCA_043785205.1 Bdellovibrionales bacterium | reverse complement strand
CGAGTCACGTCTTGCCCGATCGCGATCTTGGTCGGTGCGAGCGACGCGTTCAGCGCCTGGATGTCGGTATTCGCGGTGATGAAGTCGACGCCTTGCAGCCCCAACTTGATCATCGTGTTCACGGCATTGCATCCGCTGCCGCCGACTCCGATAACCTTGATCTTTGCTCCTTGCGTAGCCACTTGATCAATTTCAAACATGGTTTGGTTCCTCTTCCTTTTTGAGGAGACCGTTTCCGGCCTTCCGTTAAACTACCGTTTCGCTCTCGCCTCTCAGTTCGAGCGAAATTTCTTACGACTAAAACTTATTTTCAGAAACTTACTTTCAGAACAGCTCGTTTCGCTGCGGGCCGGCGGAGCCGGCCCATCCGCGAACGAGCCTACTCACTAGAACAAATCCCTGATCCAAGTCCGCATCGAACCCCGAACTTTGTCGTAGATGTTCTTTTCGCGGATTTGGAACTTCGCTTTGGAGCCGTTACGGGCTCCGTATTTGAGCAGACCGACTCCCGTCGCGAACTTTGGACTGTTTACCACGTCCCGAAGCCCCCCGATACCCTGAGGAATTCCGCGTTTCACCGGCATCTCGAAAATAAACTCGGCCATTTCTGGCATACCTTCGAGAAGACTCGAACCGCCGGTGATGACGACGCCGCCCGAGAGGACGTCGCCGTGGCCGCTTTGAATCACTTCCCGCTGAATGAGCGAGAACATCTCTTCCACACGCGGCTCGATAATCTCGGCGAGGAGGCGCCGCGGGACCATTCTCGGCTTCCGGCCGCCGACTCCGGCGACTTCGATCGTTTCGTCCGGACGGACGAGCGACGCGAGCGAGCACCCGTGAGCGATTTTGAGTTTCTCCGCTTCGTGCTGGGGGCACCGAAGGCCGACCGCGATGTCGTTCGTGATGTGATTTCCGCCGACCGCGAGCACGCCCGTGAAGACGATCGCGCCGTCCTTGAAGATGGCGATGTCGCTCGTTCCCCCACCGATGTCGACGAGGACGACGCCGAGATCTTTCTCGTCTTCCGAAAGGACCGCGGCCGCCGAGGCGATCGGTTCGAGACAGATTTCCGTGACATTCAGGCCCGCTTTATTCGCGCATTTGATGATGTTTTGGGCGGACGAAACGGCGCCGGTCACGATGTGAACCTTGCTCTCGAGGCGCATTCCGTTCATGCCGATCGGATCGCGGATGCCGTCCTGACCGTCGATGATGAATTCTTGCGGCATGATGTGGATCACTTCGCGGTCGAGTGGAATCGCGACGGCCTTCGCGGCGTCGATACAGCGCTGAACATCGCTCTCGTTAATTTCTTTGTCCTTCACCGCTACGACGCCGGTGGAGTTGAACGACTTGATATGTCCGCCGGCGATTCCGGTGAAGACGCTCGAAATTTCGACGCCGGCCATGAGTTCGGCTTCTTCGACGGCCTTCGTGATGCTTTCGACGGTCGAGTCGATATTGATCACGACGCCTTTACGGAGACCGACCGAGGGGGCCGATCCGATTCCGATGATATCGATGACGGGATTCGGTCCACGCTCGTGAACTTCTCCCACGATGCAGCAAATTTTCGTGGTTCCAATGTCGAGGCCGACGACGAAGTCCTTTTTGGACATGCGAGAATCCCTCCCATGGGACTCTGACGCGTCAGTACTGCACGCAGTCAAAAGATTGAATCAGAACATCGAGCTGGGCGAATACTGCCTACCTTATAAGAGAGTCTAAGAACTACGAGCGATTCTGACAACTATTTTTTTGCCCAAGTCGGCAAAAACCTGACGCGCCCGTATTCCATTTTTTGAAAGGTAGAGCAGAACTTCGCGAAGGCGACCGAGTTGGGCTTCGGGGTCCGTCGTAAACGAACGCCCGAGTTCAACCCGAACTCGACCGGGGGACTGAGGGAGAGTGTACGTCGCCATGACTTGGAGACCCCTTTCGGGGTCCCACTCGAGGGAGGAGACGCGGTACTTCGGATCGAGGCCGAGGGACGACCACGATTGGAGAAAACGGAGACCCGCGAGCACTTGTTCCGCGGGAAAGCCGACGAGGACCGGGAGGTCCGAATTCGATTTCAGGTTCAACGGCGCGAACGCCGTTCCGTCGGAATCGATATAATAGAGCGCGCCGTCGGAATTCTGGGTGATCGCGACCGGCTCGCGGAACACGACCGAGATGGCGACCGTCTGGGGAAAGTGTTTCGAGATCGTCGCGCCCTTGATCCAGGGATGGGCGAGGAGTCTCTTTTCGATTCCGGTGAGTTTCAGCGAAAAGAGATTCGTCGACTCCGTGGGAACTTGGGCGATCTCGAGGATCTGTTGAGCGTCAAGCGGCGTGAGGCGACGCACCGTCGCGGGATCGTCCGCGGGAGCTCCGCCGAGGTCGACGACCTCGACGACCCGGACGGTGAAGAGATCCGAATTCGCCACGCCGAGAATGCCGAAGAAAAGTGCGAACACGGCCGTCACACCCATGACGGTAACCCAGATTTTTCGGTGGCGATCGGCATAGGCGTGAAAAACGCTCATTCTCTTTTCAGAATATCACGCGCGAGGAAAAATGATAGTCTCGGAATACGATGAAAAAATTTAGCCTTCCGAATTCTCAGCCGAGAAGCCGTGTAGTTTTGGCCGCTCTTTCGTTCGCCTTATCGTTCACGGTCGCCGGATGCTCCTCCGTCGGTTCGATCGAGAAGGAGGGGAAAAAAGTTCCCTTCTTCGGGACCATGGAAGTCCAGCGCTACGTTCTTCCGAACGGCCTAAAACTCCTCGTCCTCGAAGACTCCTCTTCGCCGACCTTCGCGTACCAAACCTGGTACCGCGTCGGATCGCGCGACGAAGAGGTAAAATACACTGGATTAGCACACCTTTTCGAACACTTGATGTTCAAGGGTACGAAGAACCTTCCCGAAGGTCAGCTCGACCGACTCCTCGAACAAGCCGGTGCCGAAGGCGAGAACGCCTTCACGTCGCGCGATTACACCGCGTATGTCCAGGAGCTTCCGAAGGATAAACTCGACCTGATCGCGAAACTCGAATCCGATCGGATGGTGAATCTCGTCGTGAACGATCAGTCGTTTTCCACCGAGCGCGAAGTCGTGCAGAACGAACGTCGCATGCGGAACGAAAACAGCCCCGACGGTTTGATGTACCAGGAAATCTTCGGACTCGCGTTTCAAAAACATTCCTACCATTGGCCGGTCATCGGCTACGCGGAAGATCTCGAGCGAATGTCCTCGAAGGAACCCCGCGATTTCTACCAAAGTTACTACGCGCCGAACCACGCGACGGTGATCGTGGTCGGCGACGTGAAGGCGGCGGACGTATTGAACACGGTCATGAAATATTACGGCGACCTGAAACCAAAGAAGGCGCCGGATCATATTATTCCGCCGGAACCCGAACAGACGGCCGCCCGCCATAAGATCCTCAAGCTGAACACCCAAGTTCAGAAACTCATGGTCGCCTATCCGGTTCCTTCGGTGATGAACGAGGACATTCCGGTCCTCGAAGTCTTGCGCACGGTCTTGACGACCGGAAAAAGTTCGCGGCTTTCGAGGGCACTCGTCGACACCGGCATCACGACGTCGATCGACACTTACGACCTCGACGATAAGGACCCGTCGATCTTGATTTTCATCGCGAACCTCCAGCGCGGAAAAAAGGCGGCCCTGGCCGAGGATGTGATGCTAAAAGAAATCGAGAAGTTTAAACGGGCACCGATCTCGCCGTCCGAACTCGAGCGGGCGAAGAACGCCCTCCAGGCCCAATTTTTCGAGGGTCTTTCCACGCCGGGCGAGAAGGCGAATTTCCTCGGCCACTACGAAACGGTTTCGGACAGCTTTCGTACCGGCGTCGACATCTTCACGAAGATCGCCGCCGTGACCGCGACCCAGATCCAAGCCGCGGCGAAAAAGTACCTCAATCCGAATTCACGGTCCGTCGTCATGGGAGTCCAGAAATGAAAAAGTTTTACTCCATCGTGCTCCTCGCGCTTCCGGTTCTCCTCACCCTTTCGGCGAACGCGATCGAAACCCGTTTCGAAGCGGACGGATCACTTCCGATCGTTTATCTCAACGTCGCCGTGAAAGCCGGCGCCGCGAACGATCTCCCGGGGCAGTCGGGAATCGGAAATTTCGTCGGCGAGATGATGCTTCGCGGGACGAAAACCCGTTCGAAGGCCCAGCTCGACGAGACTCTCGACCTCCTCGGCGCCACCCTCTCGGTCGAAGTCCGGGCGGAAGCGATCATCTTCCGAGGACGCGTCCTCTCGTCGAAACTCGCCGAGTACATGGAAATCGTCCAGGACATCGTGACGAATCCGAGTTTTCCCGAAAGCGAAATGAAGAAATTAAAGGCCGAAATCAGCTCGGAAATCGTCGAAACCCGCGGGAAGGACAGCGCGATCGCGAAAGTGTTCTGGGACGCGTTCCTTTTCGAAGGGCATCCTTACGGGAAGCCGATTCTCGGCAAGATCCGGGATCTCGATCGGTTGAAGCGCGACGATCTCGTTCGCCACTACGCGAATCTCTTCCAGGATCGAAACCTCCTCGTCGTCGGTTCCGGCGACTCCGAAGCGTCGTTCGTCGAAGCCTGGGCCAAACGGATCGCCGAGAAACGCCCGAACTCTCCGGGCGAAAATCCGATCCGCACCGCCGCCGCCCCGAAGAAGTGGGAAAAGCGGCGAGTCCTCTTCGTCGATAAGGCGGAGCGTACCCAAACCCAAGTCTACTTCGGCCAGGTCGGCCTCCGGATGACCGATCCGAAATTCTTCCCGATCTACCTCGCGAACCACGTTTTCGGCGGAGGAAGTTTCTCCGCGCGACTGATGACCGAGATCCGCGTGAAGCGCGGGTGGAGCTACGGCGCCTACAGCTACTTTCGACACGGTATCCAGCCCCGCTCGTTCCAGGCCTATACGTTCCCGGCGACGAAGGACACCGCGTCCGCGCTCTCGCTGATGGATATGCTCCTCCACGACTGGAAGATGAAGGGCATCACCGCCGCGGAATTCGAATTCGCGCGCTCCAGCCTCATCAACTCGGCCGGCTTCTCGTATAACACTCCCGCCAAGCGCGTGGAGAACATCCTCCTCGAAAAGACGCTCAATCTGCCGGACGGTTTCATGAAATCCTATGCGGACCATCTCGAGAAGGTCACGCTCGCCGACACGAACGCCGCAGTGAAGAATTACCTCGATCCGGATCGGATGAGCGTGCTGGTTCTCGGGACCGCTAAAGAGATTAAACAGAAAGTCGCGGACAGCTTGAAAGTCCCGCCCGACGAAATCCCGGTCGTGCCCTATACCAAAGAATAGTCCGGTAAAGAAAACGGGGACGGGAAACCGTTTTCGGATTTCGGGAGCGGTTTTCTGTACCGGAGACCGTAACGGCCGCGGTAACGGTTAGGGTTTATCGTTTCCGTTTATCGTTGCCGTACGGTCACGGTTTTCGCGTTCGCGGCAGAGGGTGAAGAGCATCGCTCCTAGGCGATCGACCAGGTCCCGAATCTCCGGTTCCTCGATTCGTTCGAGTTCTACGATGGCTTCGCATTCCCTCAGGCTCCCCAGGGCAATCGCATAATAACGGCGTTGTTCGGCGTTCGTTTGCTTTCCGGACCCTTCGGCCACATTCAGGGCTACGCTCGAACTCGCACGAAGAAGTTGATCTCGAAGATAACGACTCAGCTGAAGCTCCCGAGAAAGCCAATGAAGTCTCTTCGCACACTGAAAGACCTGAAAATCCTGAAGCATGGAAAAGACGATGCAAATCCGAAACCGAAAACGGACCTTAAGCGCGGCCGGAAGTCCCCGATTCCCGCGCCCGTCGAATCATCGTAAGATAAGCAATCGCCTCCGGCTGGTCCGGAGAGCGGCGGAGTACGTCCTCCCATTCGAGCTCGGCGTCGATCAGATTCCCCTGACTATAATGCAAAAGCCCGAGATGAATCCGCGAAGGAAGATAATCCGGGTGATCGTGCTTGAGCGCCTGAAGATCCTGCAGCGCGCGCGAAACGAAACCCTTCCGCGCGTAGGCTTTCGCGCGGCGGATCCGCGTTTCGTAGTGGGCGGGATTCAGGAGGGCGGCCTTCGAGTATTCCTCGATGGATTCGTCGTAGCGACGGTAGCGGAAGTAGAGGTCGCCGATTTCGAGGTGCTTCACCGCGAACTTCTGATCGATTCCCGAGACGACGCCTTCGCGGCGGTGGACGACGGACTGGTTCGCTTGCTCGAAGATCTTCTTCGCGTCGTCGTATTTCCCGAGATCATTCAGGAGGACGGAGAGGCAGATGGCGGCGTCGGTATGGCGCGGATCGATCTCGAGCGCCCGCTTCAGCGACGCGATCGTCTGGCCGACGTTTCCCTGAAAGTAATTCAGCACGCCCATGAGGTAGTGCGCGTCGACGCTGTTCGGTTCCTTCGCGATCCGGTCGCGAAGGAGCGAGTCCGCGCGGCCGTAGTCCTTGCGGTTCAAAAGATCCTGGATGCGGCGATCGAACGTGGCCGCGCCCGATTGGGGAGATCCGGCGTTCCTCGAGGTTTGCGTCTCCATCGGTTTACTCCGTCTTTTCGGGCGGCTTCGTATCGATCGATTTGAGACGGGACTTCGCGTCTTCGACCGAAGGCGTGTCCCCGTACTGGTTCAATACTTTCGAAAAACGGCCCTTCGCCGCTTCCCACATCTCGCGCTTGTAATAAAAATTCCCGATGTACATCTCCTTCTCGGCGAGAATTCTCCGCGTCTCCGCGAGTTTCGCCGTCGCGGCCGCCGCGTTTTCATCGGTGGGGTAATGGGCGAGGTAGTCCTTGAAGGCGTCCTGGGCTTTGAAACCCGAGGAGAGATCGCGCGCGTGGTTTGCCGGAAGGTCGCTGAAAAACGCGAGCCCGACGCGGTAGGCGGCGTAGGGGAGTTTCGGATGCTTCGGGTGGAGATCGCGGAACGCTTCGTACGTCGCGGCGGCTTCGGCGTAATTTTCCTGGAGGAAGTAAACGTCGGCGATCCGGAGTTGAGCGTCGACCGCCTGCTTCGAATACGGATGTTGGTTCTTCACCTTTTGAAGTTTCTCGACCGCGAGAATATAACGGCTCGAATCGATGTCCTCTTCCGCTTCCTTCATCAGGG